>JANNAJ010000367.1:0-9091 GCA_031384285.1 Verrucomicrobiota bacterium | reverse complement strand
TCGACGTCTCCCAGAAGAGCACGACGAGGGCCGCGTTTAGCGCGAGCACGGCGAGGAACGCCGAGGCGGCGAGGCCGCACCCGAGGAGGAGCGCGTGCAGGAGGCGCCCCCGCTCCTCCTGCACCTCCACCATCAACAGCTCGATCCGGTTCGCTCCGATGGCGAGCAGACGCCGGGCGAAGATCTTCGACGGCCCGGCGAGTTTACCGAGGTTGATGGCGGAGGGCTCCATGGCGGTTCAGTTCCCGTTGCGACGGGTCGCAAGGAACCCGATGATGGCACCGATGCCGAAGGCCATCCCGATGGCCGCGTAGGGATGCTCGTGGACCGCGGCGTCGGCCACCTTGGCGCCTTGCTCGGCCTTCTCGCGGACGCGTCCGCACATCTCTTTGCCGCCTTCGAGCGCCGCGGCGAGCCGCTTGCGCGCCTCCGCCACCTTGTCGCCCGCGACATCCGCCGTCGCCTCCATCAAGGCCCGCGCGTCGTCCGCCAACTGGCTCAGGTCGTCGCTCACCGCTTGTGTGTTCTTGTCCATGATATGATTATTCTTTGGGTTTGCCGTTCGTCTTCATCGGAAGGTTCTCCGCGTCGTCCAGATGGGCCGCCTCCGGCGATCCGTGGACGACCAGCACCGAGTTCCGCCCTCCGAACGGGTTCGGCACCGAATCTTTCGCGGCGGGATCCGGCATCCATCGTCCGTCGACCACGAGGCAGTACTCGTAGGTCCCGGGCGAGAGCACCGTGTCCTTGTGCCAACGGCCGCCGCCGTCCGCGTGGAGCGTCTTGGCCTCGGGCTGCCAGCCGTTGAACGAGCCGGCGACCGAGACGGTGTGCGCCGTCGGATGCGTGAGCTCGAACCGGACCGGGATCAGCACCGGGCCGCCTTTGTCGTGGCTCTTGTTATGTCTCATACGTGCTCGGATAAAGGGTCGCCCGCGGCCGTCCTCGGACGGCCGCAGGAAAAGTCTCGGTCGCGCAGGGTGCCGGTCAGTGCTTCCCGGCCGGGACCGCATGCGTTCCCGCTTTCGGCTCGGTCGAGCAGCAGCCGCCGTCGCTGAGCGCCTTCTCCACGTTCTCACGGGCCTCGCCGGTGCGCTTCTGGATGCGACCGACCAACTCGTCCTCCTTGCCGGCCACGAACACCAGGTCGTCGTCGGTGAGCTTGGCCCACTTCTGCTTGATCTTCCCCTTGAGGATGTTCCAGTCGCCTTTGATCTCGAGTTTGTTCATATGTCAGTCGATTGTTTCTCTTTGATGGCGACGCCGGCGCCCAAGTCGTTTCCCTCGTGCGAGCGACCGCGGATCACTCGACGTCCCGTCCGCAGGGCTGCGAGCCGGTGAGCTCCCGTTTGGCCTGGTCCCAGTCGGTCTTCGTGACCTCCGGGGCTCCGCGTCCGTCGCGGTTCCCGAGCTCGAAGGCGCGTTCGCGCAGCTGCCCGCGGGTCACCGTGGAGGGCGAGGAGGCCCGTTCGGTCAGGAGATTGTTGGCCATGGTCGTCTCAGTGCGGCGCCTGGGAGTGGGCCTCGACGAACCAGAGCCACTTGTCGATGCCGCGCGAGATCTCGGTGAAGAGGTCGGCGGTCACCGCGTCGTCCAGCTCCCCGGCCTGCTTGATGGTGTTCCGCGTCTCGTGGCCGAACGACGACAGCGCCCTCGACACCGCTTGGACGTGGGCCAGCCCGTTGCCGATCGCGAGCGGATAGGCCTCCAGACGCGTGCGGGTCGCGACCTCGCCCACGGTGCCTTCCGCGACGCCCCCGAGCTGGACGATCCGCTCGGCGATGAGGTCGACGTAGGATTCGACCGCCTCGTCCACGAGATCGAACAGCTGATGGAGCGCGATGAAGCTCGGCCCTTTGACGTTCCAGTGCGCCTGCTTCATCTGGAGCTGGAGGTCCACGGCGTCGGCCAGCCGCTGGTTCATCAACGCGATGAGCTCGATGCGCTGCTTCTGCGACAAGTCGTTCTCGGTGGCGTACATCGTCGGGGTCTCTGCGGGTTCTGCTGTGGAGATGTTCATGGAGGACGAGGTTGGCATCGGGCGGGAGATCCGCTGCGGTTCTGTCCCAAGAAAATATCCTGATATCAGACCGGCACCATGGGGTGTAACCCTACCGGTGATCACCCGATGTCGCCGTGTCCGCGGGGCGCGCCGGGCCTCGCCGACGCCTCAGATGCGGAGCCGTTCCGTCAGCCTCAGGTTCTCCGAGGCGTCCACGGGGCAGTCGATGACCGTGAGCCTGCCCGAGCCCAGCGCCTCGCGAAGGGCCGGCCCCAGCTCGCCCGCGGACCTGATCCGGCATGCCCGGGCGTCGAAGCTCTCCGCGTACCTCACGAGGTCGGGGTTCCGGAAGTCCACGAACGCCGGTCGGCCGAAGCGCATCATCTGTTTCCAGCGGATCAACCCGTAGCTTTCATCGTTGAACACGAGCACGACGAAAGGGGTCCCGATGCGCTGGGCGGTCTCCAGTTCCTGCGAGTTCATCAAGAAACCGCCGTCGCCGGTCACCGCCACGACCCGGCGTCCGGGATGGACCAGTTTGGCGGCCAAGGCACCGGGAACGGCCATGCCCATGGCGGCAAGGCCGTTGGACATGATGCAGGTACCGGGACGATGGCAGGGGAAGAGGCGCGCCAGCCATGCCTTGTGCGCGCCGACGTCGGAGATGACGATGTCGTCGTCGGCCAGCGCGGCGCGCAGTTCGGCGAGGATGCGCTGCGGCCGGAGCGGGAAGGAGGCGTCCTGCCGGCCCAGCTCCAGCTCGTCGCGCAACATCCGCCCGAAGCGGAGGCCGTGGACCGCCGGTCGCGGACGCGCCGACGCAGCCAGCGCGTCGAGCGACGCCCCGATGTCGCCCACGACACCGACGCCGACGATGTAGGCGGCGTCCACCTCGGCGGGCGCCATGTCCACGTGGACGATCTGTTTGTCATGACCGGGATTCCAGGAGCCCGGCGCGTATTCCACGACATCGTATCCGACCGCGACGACGACATCGGCGTCCTCGAACGCGCGGTTCACATGGTCCGACACCTGCAAGCCGAGCGCGCCGAGCGCGAGCGGATGGGTGTCGGGGATGGCGCCCTTGGCCATGAAGGTGGTGGCCACCGGGAGATTCAGCCGTTCGGCGAAACGGACCAAGGCGCCCGAGGCGTCGCCCCGGATGACGCCGTTCCCCGCCAGCACGACCGGACGCGCGGCCTCGGAGAGGATGCGCGCGGCGATCTCGACCTGCCCGGGAGCGGCACCACCGGCCTGGGGCGCCTGCACGAGGAGCGGGCGGCCGTCGGTCTCCATGAGGAGCACATCCTCGGGGATCTCGATATGGGTGGCCCCGGGTTTCTCGCATTGCGCGAGCTTGAACGCCTTGCGGAAGGCCTCGGGGATGATCTCGGGCGTGGGCAGGCTGGTGTTCCACTTCGTGATCGGGCGGAACAACGAGACGATGTCGAGGTGCTGGTGGGACTCCTTGTGCATCCGGTCGCGCCCTGCCTGTCCGGTGAGCGCGACGAGCGGGGCGCGGTCCATGTCGGCGTCGGCCACCCCGGTGACGAGGTTGGTCGCCCCCGGACCGAGCGTCGAAAGGCAGACGCCCGCCTTCCCGGTGAGGCGCCCGTACACGTCCGCCATGAATGCCGCGCCCTGCTCGTGGCGTGTCGTGACGAAATGGATGGACGAGCCGAGCAGCGCGTCCAAGAGGTCCATGTTCTCTTCTCCGGGGACACCGAAGATGTGGCGGACGCCCTCGTTCTCGAGGCATCTCACGATGAGTTCGGATGCTTTCATGGGCGATGCGGGACGGGGCGTGCGACGCCAAGAACCCGGACAGGGACAAGGACCACGACGCCGACCGGACCCAAGCGGCCTCCTTCCCACTCGAAACGGGAGAGATCTTCGGTGCTGACCACCGCGGGCGTCGGCGCACGTCCGGCCCGTCCGTCGGTTCCGCTCGCAGACCGGCCTCCCGTGGACGGCGTCGAGGCGTAGTTCCCTGCCCTTGGGGTGATCAGTTTGGTGTCCATCGGGTGCAAGTGGTTGAAGGTGTCGGAGAAGAGCCAAGTATCCACCGCGGTGCCCTTTCCGAGGCGAACTTGCAGCCCCGGAGTCGGTCCCGGCGGTCCATGGTTCGCCGCAGGTCCGAGACCTCTGGTGCGTCGGGTCCGGGTGCGGTCAGAAGTGGCGGACGTGGCAATCGGCGCCGAGTCGCGCTTGCTCTGTAGAAGACACCGGCCTGAGAGATGAATCTGGAAAGCAGGAAAGCAGGAGACCCGAAGGTTTTCCGTCTCCGCTCCTACTTCCCGGATCAATGTTTTCCACAGAGCAGATGACATTCTGCTGCGTCGCGGAGCGGCGAGCAGCAGGCGCCGTCTCTTGCCCAGCGCCAAGGCATCTCCTCGCGCCCTGCCAAGTCCGGCTCAACGGAACAGCCGGGCACGATCCTGCAAAAACGGTCCGCCACTTCTGATCGCACCCGGCGGAGCGCCTCTAGCCCCCATCCGGTGTTCAATCCTCCACCGCGAAGCCGATCTTCAAGGTCACCTGCCAGTGGTGGACCTTGCCCTTCTCGATGTTTCCCCGCGTCTCCACCACCTGGAACCAACAAAGGTTCTTGATCGTCTTGTGCGCGCGCTTGATGGCTCGTTCCACGGCGTCCTCCATGGACGTCTCGGAGGTCCCGGTGATCTCGATCAGCTTGTAGACTGGGTCTTTCATGGTCTTGATATCGGAAGGTCCGCTCATACAGATGTCGATGCCGGGCCGCCCGGGGTGCGGGCCGGGTCCGGCGGGTCCTGGGTCGCTATGCGGCGACCAAGGTGACGGAGACCTCGCCCCGCATCGCCTTCGAGTAGGGGCACGTCTCGTGTGCCGCTGCCATGACCTCCTGCAGGACCGCCTGGCCCGTCCCGGGGATGCGGCCGTGGAGCACCACGGACAGATGATAGCCCCCGGCTCCATCTTCGAGCAGCCCGACGGCGGCCCGGACAGTCGAACCGGTCCGGTCGATCCCGCGAGCTTTCGCCGCGTTGATCATGGCGCCGTGATAACACGCCGCGTACGCCGCACCGAAGAGCAGTTCCGGATTGGGGCCGCGTTTCTCGGCTCCGACCTCCAACGGGTTGCCCAACGTGATCTCGAGCAGACCGTCGGGATCGGAGATGCTGCCGGACCGGCCACCGATGGAGGTCGCCTCGGCGGTGAAGAGTGCTTTCATCATGGGTATCGGAGTCGCGTCGCGATGGCCGGGACGGCGGGCCGTTCGCTGGGACACCGGTTTTCCGCCTTCGCGTCTCAGATCCGGCCGAGCAATAGCAGGATCAGCAGGATGACCACGACCAATCCCAGGCCGCCGCTCGGGTAGTAGCCCCAGTTCTTGCTGTGGGGCCACGACGGGAATGCTCCGACGAGCAGCAGGACGAGAAGGATGAGGAGGATGGTTCCGATGGACATAGATAGGTTCGTTCGGCGGTGACGATCCGTGATCGATATGGAAAGGCGGCGGTCGCCGAGGCGCATCGCGGAGCACCGACCCAGCCATCCTCACGGCGGGCCATGGTGTTTCACATGGGGTCTTTACCGGTCATCCGATCGATCGGCCCGAGGGTCGGGGGGCGGGTTTCACCCCATGCCCGGCGCCCGCGAGCACTCGCATCGTGACGGGATCACTCGCGGGCTCCCGCCGGGGCCCCATCGTCCTATACGCCCGAGGACGGCCTCGATCCATCACCCCTCCGCCTCATGAACCTCGCCCGCCTTCACCTCTTCCTGGACCATCTCCCGGTGCTCGGCACGGGCTTCGGCCCCGCGCTTCTGATCTTCGGGCTCGGGCGACCGAGCGTCGAGTTGAAGAAGACCGCGCTCGGCGTGCTGGCCCTCGTCGCATCGGCCGCCGTGCCGGTCTACCTCGCCGGCGAGCCTGCCGAAGAGCCCGTCGAGGCGGTCCCGGGCGTCTCCAAGCCGGCGATGGAACGGCATGGACGCGCGGCTTCGGTGTCGTTCACCGTCGTCCCGGCGCGCGGCGCGGTCGCGCAGGAGGTCATCGACGTCCTCGCCGTGCTCAACGCCCTCCGCGCGGCGTTCCCGCCGAAGGTGAGCTATGATCTCTGACGCGGCCGCGGCCGACGCCCCGACCGTGCTCGTGCTCAACGGCGGTTCGTCGAGCATCCGGTTCGCGGTCTTTGCCGCCACCTCGCCGCCCCTGCTCCGGTTGTCCGGCAAGCTCGCTCCGGTCGGCGGGACGGTCCCGGCGACGCTCCGGCTCCGGACGCCCGGCGGCGACGCGGTCGAGGTCCCGTCGGAAGGCGGCGATCATCGTGCCGTGACGACCTGCCTGCTCGATGCCATCGTGGCGCATCCGGCGACCGGCAGGGTGCGCGCCATCGGGCATCGGCTGGTCCACGGCATGGAGCGCCACGACCCGGAGCGGGTCACGCCGGCGTTGCTCCGGGAGCTCGTCCGCATCGTGCCCTTCGCCCGCGAGCATCTGCCGCGAGAGATCGAGCTGGTCCGCTTGGCCGGCCACCGGTTCCCCGGGATCCCGCAGGTCGCGTGCTTCGACACCGCGTTCCACCGGACGATGCCGGCGGTCGCGAGACTCTTGCCGATACCGCGCCGGTTCGCGGACGCAGGCGTGCGCCGGCACGGGTTCCACGGCATCTCGTTCAGCTACTTGATGGAGGAGCTCCTCCGGATCGATCCCGCGGCGCGGCGCAAGCGGATCATCCTCGCCCACCTCGGCAACGGCGCGAGCCTCGCCGCGGTGCGCGATGGCAAGGGAATCGACACGACGATGGGCTTCACGCCGACCGGCGGACTGATGATGGGCACCCGCTCCGGCGATCTGGATCCCGGGGTGATCTCGTGGTTCGCGCGCGATGCCGGGATGTCCCGCGCCGCCATCGACCGGATGCTCGACGACGGATCGGGCCTGCTCGGCGTGTCCGGCACGAGCGCCGACATGCAGGTCCTGCTCGGGCTCGAGGCCTCGGATCCGCGGGCCAAAGAAGCGGTGGACCTCTTCTGCCATCTGGCGAAGCGATGGGTCGGCGCGATGGCGGCGGTGCTCGGCGGCATCGACACGCTGGTCTTCGCCGGCGGCATCGGCGAGAACGCGCCCGACGTGCGTTCACGGATCTGCGACGGCCTGGATTTCCTCGGCATCACCATCGATGGGCGGCGGAACCGGGCCGGATCGGCGCTCATCTCGAAGGCGTCGCGTCCGGTGCAGGTGCGCGTGATCGCCACCGACGAGGAGCGGATGATCGCCCGCTCGGTGATGCGCGTGGTCGGACCGGAGCCGCCGCGTCCGCCGCGATAAGCCGGGTTTGACCCCATTCCCGGCCACCGTCGCAGAGCGGATGCTGCAGACCATGGCACCCACAGGAAGTCCCGGCACAAGATCCACGCGGGCGACGACACCGCGACGCTCCGCCGTCGCGGACCGCAGGCCGGGCGGGCTCCCGCTCATGGCGCTGCTCTCCGCGGCAGCCCTGGCCTGCGCGCTCCACGCCGGCGAGGCCCCGGTGCCGCTCGGCACCGCGGCGACCTACGCGGTCCTCGCCGGCTCGAGCGTGACCAGCACCGGCGGCACGACGCTCCACGGCGATCTCGGCATCAGCGCCGGCACCGCGCTGTCGGGCTTCCCGCCGGGAGCGGTCGACGGTTCCCTCCATCTCGGCGACACGGTCGCCGCGAGCGCACAGGCCAGCCTTCGCGTGGCCTACGACAACGCGGAGGGTCGGCCGTTCGGTCCCGGCCTGCTGCTCCTGGCCGGCAACATCGGCGGCCAGACGCTCTACCCCGGGCTCTACCGGTCGAGCTCATCGCTGTCGGTCTCGTCGGGTGATCTCACCCTCGACGCCGGCGGCGACCCGGAGGCGGTGTTCATCTTCATGATCGCGTCCACGCTCACCACGACCTCGGGCCGGCAGGTCGTCCTCAGCGGTGGCGCGAAGGCGGCGAACATCTTCTGGCAGGTCGGTAGCTCCGCCACGCTCGGGAGCGGCTCGGTCTTCAAGGGGACGATCCTCGCCCGGCAATCCATCACGATGGCGACCGGCGCGACCTTGGAAGGACGCGCCCTCGCGCTGACCGGCGGCGTCACCCTGGACCAGGGCACGATCGTCATCCCGTCGTCCGGCCCCCTGCCGCTGGAGATCAGCCAGGTCTCGTACGCGCCGGACGGCACGGTGACGTTGACAATTGTGAACACACCTGGACGCCAGTTCTTGCTCCAGTCGTCCTCCGACCTCGTGACGTGGACCACCGCCGCTTCGCCGACCCCGGTTTCGAGCCCGTATGTGACGACCGACGCCGTCGGGACATCGCTGCCGATGCGCTTCTATCGGGCCTTCTATCAGTGACCTATCGGACGCCGAGCGACCTGGGGCCCGGCTCTACCGGCTCCCCCGGACGCAGCACCACCCGTCCCTTCTGACCCAATCTATGACGACATCGACGACAGGAAGATCCACGAGCCACCCGCTCACGACGCAGCCGCGCCCCGCGACCTCCCGACGGTTGCTCTACCCGGCGGCGGCGTTGGCGATGCTGGCCTTCGCGGCACCGGCGCAGGCGCAGCACATCGTGAACGCGAGCCGCGACTGCACCTGCACCAACCTGGTGGTCAACCTGGCGAAGTTCCCGGACGACCGGATGATCGTGCAGTTCGGGAACGTCTCTGTCCCCGGCCGCTATGATTTCGCGGCACAGAAGATCGTGGCCGTCCTGCCGCCCGGCACGCCGGCCGGCACCTATCTGCTGAGCATCTTCGGCGGGAACGGTGATTCGTACTGCTCGGTGGAGGTCGACCTCCCCTGCTGCCAAGCCGGGACGGCCGGACCGGCCGGTCCGGCGGGAGCGACGGGCCCGACGGGCCCGACCGGAGCGCGGGGTCCGACAGGAGCTTCGGGAACGAACGGGTTGGCAGGGGCGACCGGCGCCACCGGTGCGGCGGGCACCAACGGACCGCCGGGGATCCCGGGCACGAACGGTATCGCCGGCGCCATCGGGCCGATCGGTCCGAAGGGCGCGGCTGGAGCGATCGGCTTGTCCGGGACGAACGGCGTCGCAGGACGCGACGGCTTGCCAGG
>JANNAJ010000343.1:0-5580 GCA_031384285.1 Verrucomicrobiota bacterium | reverse complement strand
GGCGGTGTCGGCCTCGGCCATCAAGATCGATGGCGACACCATCCACACACCCGTCGGCAAGCAGCCCTACGAGACGCCGCGCGCCCTGGAGACGGCGGAGGTGGCCCACGTGGTGCAGGATTACCGGCGCGCGGCGGAGCGGGCCAAGGCCGCCGGATTCGACGGGGTGGAGATCCACGCGGCCAACGGCTACCTGATCAACCAGTTCCTCGACTCCAGGACGAATCACCGGACGGATCGCTACGGTGGAAGCTTGGAGAACCGCTATCGCTTCCTGAAGGAGATCGTGGAGGCGGTCCTCACCGTCTGGCCGGCTGAACGTGTGGCGGTGCGCCTGTCGCCCAACGGAAACTTCAACGACATGGGTGCGCCCGATTTCCGCGGGACGTCCACGTATGTCGCCGCGCAGTTGGATGCCTACGGACTGGCCTTCCTCCATGTGGTGGACGGGCTGGCCTTCGGCTTCCACCAGCAGGGCACGCCGATGACGCTCCCAGAATTCCGCGCGGTGTTCTCGGGCCCGCTGATGGGCAACTGCGGCTA
The DNA here is from genome assembly GCA_031384285.1 of Verrucomicrobiota bacterium. Classification (GTDB taxonomy): domain Bacteria; phylum Verrucomicrobiota; class Verrucomicrobiia; order Limisphaerales; family UBA9464; genus CAIVQB01. The sequence continues at coordinate 5,037 of JANNAJ010000343.1, read as the reverse complement.
CACCCAGGAAACGGCGGAGGCGGCGATCGTCTCCGGTCAGGCGGACCTCATCGCGTTCGGGCGGCCTTACCTGAGCAATCCCGATCTCGTGGAGCGTTTCTCGCACGGCTGGGAGTTGAATCCTCCCGCAGACCTGAAGGTGTGGTCGGCGCCGACGGCGGAGGGTTACACCGACTTCCCGTTTCATCGGTCGATCTGAACAACGGGGGGCAGCAATATGGACTTCATCGGACAACGCCGGATCGTCGTCAAAGTGAAGCAATGGATGGCCTTGGCGGACGCGTTGGAAACGCAGCTCGCCACCCTCGTCGCCGGACTCCTCGCCTCAGACTTTGTGCTCAAAAAATCCCTGATATGACCACCCCTGCCTCCCATCCCCGCGATCCGTTGCACGGCGTCACCTTGGAGCAGATCCTCAATCAGATGGTCCAACGGTATGGATGGAACGAGATGGCCGATCGGATCCCGATCCGCTGTTTCCAGTTTGATCCGTCGGTGAAGTCCAGCCTCACCTTCCTGCGCAAGACTCCTTGGGCACGCCGGAAGATCGAAGATTGGTTCATCGCCCAGGTCTGGGGACCCGCACCCGTCCAAGCGCCGCCATCGCCGCCAAAGCAGACCATTGCCTGAGCCGGTCCCATGCGTACCGACGTCGCCGAGAAGCGGTTGGCCATCGTCGACGAGACCGACGCCAAGGCACCGCCATACCCCGACGCCCATCCCCATGCCCCGCTGTGCATACCGGCGCCAGGCGTGACGCTTAACGAAGGCCTCCCTGTCGCAGGCCCTCTCCCCGCCCACTAGCAGGCCCGTCAGCCTGTGGTCCCCGGTCCCGCCGCGGGTCCGGCAAGTCACAGGCGGCGCTGACAAGGCTCAGGGGCGTAGGCCGCAGACCTATCCCCCGCCGCCCCGGATCGCTAGCGCCGGCTCGACATCCATGGGGCGGCCCTGTCCGCAAGGCACAATGGGCTTTCCCGCGCCCGGTGGGCCGCGCTTCACTACGCGGCGTTGTCTTTTGTCCGGAAATCTTATGGCCTGTCGCCCTGCCGACGGGTCGTCCGTAGCGGCGTGTCGCTCATCGTCGCGTGGGCCGTGGGCATCTCCGGGGTCGTCCGCGGCGCGGCAGCGGACGAGACCGGGCGTCCGGTGGTGCGCACATGGCGGGCGGCGGATTATCGCGGCGGCGCGGACGTTTGGGGCGCGGCGCAGGCGGACGACGGCACGATGCGGTTCGCGAACCTCGACGGCGTGCTGGAGTTCGACGGGCGCGACTGGGCCTTCCTCAAGATCACGCCGCAATACATCCGCAACCTGGCGTGGTCCGCCGGTGGCGCCGGCGCGTCCAAGGAGCCCGGCCTTTTCCTCTGCGGGGTCGACACCTTCGGCGTGGTCATCCACGATGCCGACGGCCGTCCGCGTCATCGCGACCTGCTCGCCGGATTGCCGGAGGACCGCCGTGGCGTGGGACTGCTCCGGGATCTCGTGCTGCGGCCGGAAGGCGTCTTCGCGGCGGGCGATGGCGTGGTGCTGCGATGGGATGGCACGCGCACCGAGCGCCGCGACCTCGCGGGTCCGGGCAAGGCGCGGATGTTCGCCGCGGGCGCCCGGCTGTTCCTGCACAAGGCGGGGGAAGGATCATCGGAATGGATCGGCGACGCGTGGAGGCCTGTCCCGTCGACAGGCGCGTCGACGGCGGACGGCCCGATGGGCGGCTGGACCAACGCAAGCGGCGCCACCTATCTGCTCGTGCGCGGCCAAGGCGTGCGCGAACTGGCGGCCAACGGCGGCTTGCGCGCGGTGGCGACATCGGGCGACCGCTGGTTGGCGGGCATCGAACCGACGGTCGTGCGGCAATTGCGGGACGGCACGGTCGCGATCGGCACGGTGGGCGGGGGGCTGGGATCGATGCGTCCGGACGGCGGCGGGTTGCGGGTGGTCACCTCCGCGACGGGCTTGACCAGCGACACGGTCCGCGGGATCGCGGAGGACCGCGAGGGCGGCCTGTGGGTGTGCACGCAGGACGGCTTGAACCGCATCGACCGCTCGGTGCCGGGCAGCGTCTTCCCGCGCGAGGACGGTCGGCAGAACACGCGCATCGGCGGCGCGGTGCGGCACGAGGGGACGCTCTACTTCCTCGCGGACGACGCGCTGCTGCGCGTGGTGCCGGCGGCGCCGGAGGAAGGGCGCACCGCCCGGGTCGAGCGCGATCCGCGCATGCCGGCGGGGACGCAGGGCACCAAGTTGTTGAGCCATCGGTCGGGTCTGTTGATCGGGACCTCGGCCGGGTTGTCGCGCGTCGGCGAGCACGGGCTGGAGGTCGTCTTCACCGCGCCGTCACCGGTGTCGGGACTCGCGCTGTCGGCCACGGATCCGGACCGCATCTTCGTCGGGCTCGCGGACCGCATGTTGAGCCTCGCGGTGAAGGACGGCCGCTGGACGGTGGAAGGCGCGCTGCCGGAGATCTCGGGCGAGGTCGTGTCCATCGCGGAAGAAGCGGACGGCTCGCTCTGGGCGGGGACGACGACGCGGGGCGTCTTCCGTGCGGTGCGCGCGAAGCCGGAGACACCGTGGTCGGCCGCGACCGTGGTCCAGTACGTGCATCCGCAGAGGCCGCAGGGATTGCCGGCGGGGCACGAGCAGATCTTCCTGTTCGACAGTTCCCTCGGGCCGCACTTCAGCACGGCAGCGGGGCTCTACCGGTACGACCGGGCGGCCGACCGCTTCTCGCCCGACACGCGCCTGGTGGTCCCGGGCCGGACGGACTTGGTGGTGGATCCCGTGACGCGCGGCGCGCCCGGAGAGGTCTGGGTCAACGCCATCCACACGCTGAAGGACACGCCGTATCCGCTGGCGCGGTTCCGTGCCGGCACGGATGGAGCGGAGGGGGCGGTCGCGTTCGAGCCGGCGAGCGCGGCGGTCCGGACGCTGGTCGGGCGGCGAGGATATCAGTTCGCGCTCTGGGAACCGGAACCTGCCGGCGGCGTGGTGTGGGTAAAACCGTTCGGCGGACCGGTCTTCCGGTTGGCGCTCGGGGACTATCGTCGGGGCGCGGCGCCGCGCTGGGCGCCGATCATCCGCGAGGTGTACGCGGAAGGCGCGGAGCAGCCGGTGCGGACGGAGGGGAAGTTCCGCCACGGCCGGGAACCGGTGCGGATCGTCTTCGCGCCGGCGCAATACGGCGCGGGTGCGGCGGGAGGATTCCAGACGCGGTTGGTCGGGTTCGACGACCGATGGAGCGACTGGACGACCGAGACCGAGCGCGAGTTCCTGAACCCCGACGGAGGGCCGTTCACCTTCGAGGTGCGGATGCGCGACGAGGCCGGCGCCGTGTCGCCGGTGGCGACGTACCGGTTCGACGTGGCGGCGCCGTGGTACCGGGGTCCCGGGGCTTTCGCGGGATATGCTTTGGCCGCGCTGGCCTTGTTCTGGGGCGTGCTGCGTTGGCGGTTGGGGCGTGCGGAGACGAGGGCGCGCGAGCTGGAGGAGTTGGTGGCGCTGCGGACGCGCGAGCTCGAGGTCGCGAAGGACGCGGCGGAAGACGCCAACCGCGCGAAATCGCGCTTCCTCGCGAACATGAGCCACGAGCTGCGGACGCCGCTCAACGGCATCCTCGGCTTCGCGCAGATCCTCTCCCGCGACCCGGAGCAATCGGACCGCAACCGCGAGCGTCTGCGCGTGATCCGCAGCAGCGGCGACCATCTGCTCGGGCTGATCAACGACGTGCTCGACCTCGCGAAGGTGGAGGCCGGGCGCGTCGAGCTGCGGCCCGCGCCGTTCCTGCCGCGGGATCTGTTGCGCGACCTGGAGGTCGGTTTCGCGACGCGCGCGAACCTGCGCGGCCTCAGGCTGGAGGTGGCCGCGGATGCCTTGCCCGCCGGCGCCGTGGTGGGCGACCAACAACGGCTGCGGCAGGTGCTGGAGAACCTGTTGGGCAACGCGGTCAAGTTCACGACGTCCGGCGGCATCCGTCTGGAGGCCTTGCCGGATCCGGCGGGCGCGGACCGCTTCCGCTTCGCCGTGACCGACACCGGTCCGGGGCTCTCGCCCGACGACATCGCGCGGCTTTTCCAACCGTTCTCGCACGCGGGATCGAGCCGTCCGCACGAACAGGGTGCCGGGCTCGGTCTGGCCATCAGCCAGCACCTGGTCGGCCTGATGGGCGGGCGTATCGAGGTCGAGAGCACGCCGGGCAAGGGCAGCTGCTTCTCGTTCGTGATCCTGCTCCCTCCGTCGTCGTCGCCGGTGTCGACGGGCGTGCCGTCGCGGCGGATCATCGGCCACGAAGGACGTCGTCGTCGTGTGCTGCTGGTGGATGATCTTGAGGTGAACCGTCGTTTGTTGCGCGAGTTCCTCGGGCCGCTGGGCTTCGACCTGACGGAAGCCGAGACCGGTGCGCAGGCGCTCGGGGCCATGGCCGGTGCCGTCGGGGCGGACGCCTTCGACCTCGTCCTGCTCGACTTGCGGATGCCCGGTATGGACGGCTTCGAGCTGACCCGCCGCATCCGCGCGCTGCCGGGCCCGGGGCCGCGGTTGGTGGCCACGTCGGCGAGCGTGTTCGGGTTCAACCGCGACGACGCGTCGCGGGCGGGTGCGGACGATTTCCTGCCGAAGCCGTTCCAAGAATCGCAGCTGCTCGAGATCTTGCGGCATCAGCTCCACCTGGCGTGGCGCCACGCGGACGAGTCCCCCGTCGCGTCCGCGGCGGATCTTGCGCCGGTCGCGACGCCGCCGTCCGACGCGCAGCTCACGCCGCTCCGCGTCGCGGCGAACCGCGGGGACATCGTCGCCCTGCGTGCCGCCATCGCGGTGCTCCGTGCGGAAGCGCCCGGCCATGTCGCCTTCGCCGACGAACTGGAAGCGCTCGCGACCTCGTACCAGATGGCGGCGCTGCGGAAACGGCTCGGTTGAGGTGAAGCACGAGGTGCGAGGCGCGGTGCTCCCGGCCGGAACGATCCAGTAGAGGTCTGGGTGGAACAGGCCACCGGCCTGTTGCGGCGGGCGACTCGCCCCCCGCTCTGGGTGCGCCGGGACCGCAAC
>JANNAJ010000313.1:0-4496 GCA_031384285.1 Verrucomicrobiota bacterium | reverse complement strand
GGAAAGCAGGAAACCCAGAACTTCGCCGCCTCCGTTCCTGCTTTCCTGCTTTCCAGATTCTCTCTCCGGCCGGTGTTTTCATCAGGCCAAGCGCGATTCTGCGCCGGCTGCGGCGTCCACTACTTCGGATCACTCCCTTCTGCCTGTCGCGATGCTTGCGACGACGATCCGTTTCCCCACACTTCAGAGCCATGACCCTCCGCGACAACGAGGTCGTCGAACTGACGACTCCCACCGGCCCGATGCGCACGCACCTCTTCCGGCCGCAGGCGGAGGGGCGTTACCCGGGCATCGTCCTCTACTCCGAGATCTTCCAGGTCACCGGCCCTATCCGACGCACGGCGGCGCTGCTCGCGGGTCACGGATACGTGGTCGCGGTGCCGGAGATTTTTCACGAGTTCGAGGCGCCCGGATGCGTGCTGGCCTACGATCAGGGCGGCGCGGACCGCGGCAACGCGCTGAAGCTCGAGAAGGAGCTGCGCGGCATCGACGGCGACACCCGCGCGGCGATGGACCATCTCAAGGCGCATCCGGCCTGCACCGGCAAGCTGGGCGCGCTCGGCATCTGCATCGGCGGACATCTGAGCTTCCGTGCCGCGGCGAAGAACGCCGACGTGCGGGCCGCGGTCTGCTTCTACGCGACCGACCTTCACAAAGGTTCCTTGAGCAAGACCGGCGACGACACGCTGGCCCGCGCGAAGGACATCGCCGGCGAGCTGTTGATGGTCTGGGGGCGACAGGATCCGCATGTGCCGCGCGAAGGCCGGAGGAAGATCTACGAGGCCATCACCGATGCCGGCGTGGACTTCACCTGGCACGAGTTCAACGGCCAGCACGCCTTCTTGCGCGACGAAGGCCATCGTTACGACCCGGAGCTGGCGCTGAAATGCTACGGCCTCGCGCTGGAGCTGTTCCACCGCACGCTTGGCGAAGGCGACTTCCCGGCTGTCGCGGCCGGCAGCGCCGCGGAATCGCGGCACTGACGGGGACGAAGTCGGGGTCCTGATCTGGGAACCGAGGGAACGGGAACCGGGCTCTTTTCCTGCCTTCCTGTCATCCAGATCCATCCCCTCTTCCCGCTGTGGTCCGGTCCGGGTCCTCCCGCTCCGGCTGAATCGCCGGTTGCCTCGGCGCGTCGTCAGATTAACGTCCGCACAAAATCGTCCCGTCATGATCTCCCGCTCCGCCAGGTTCCTGTGGTCCGTCTTCGTGGCGGCGTCGGTCGTGTCCGCGGCCGGCGCGGCCGACAAGCCCGATTTCCAGCGGCAGATCCGGCCGATCCTCTCCGAGAAGTGCTACTCCTGCCACGGGCCGGACGAGGCCAAGGTCAAATCCGGTCTGCGGCTGGATGTGGCCGATTCGCCGTTCAAGGAGCTCAAATCCGGCAAACGCGCCATCGTCGCCGGCAAACCCGCGCAATCGGAGCTGATCAAGCGCATCGTCACGACGGACGAGGACGACGTGATGCCGCCCAAGAAGACCGGCAAGCCGGTCACCAAGGAGGAGGCGGAGCTGCTCCGGCAGTGGATCGCGGGCGGCGCGGAGTTCAAGGGTCACTGGTCGTTCACGCCCCCGGCCGAAGCGCCGCTGCCGAAGGTGAAGGACGCGCGCTGGTCCAAGAACGCGGTGGACCGCTTCGTCCTCGCGCAGATGGAATCGAAGGGCCTCGCGCCCGAGGCGGAGGCCGACAAGCACACGCTGCTCCGTCGCGCCTCGCTCGACCTGACCGGCTTGCCGCCGACACCGGACGAGGTCGAGGCCTTCCTCGCCGACACCTCGCCCGGTGCGTACGAGAAGCTGGTCGACCGGCTCCTGGACACGCCGGCCTATGGCGAGCGCATGGCGCAGTGGTGGCTCGACTTGGCGCGCTACGCGGACACCAACGGCTACCACATCGACACCCATCGCGACATGTGGCTATGGCGGGAATGGGTGATCGGCGCGTTCAACAAGAACACGCCGTTCGACCGGTTCACCGTCGAGCAGCTCGCCGGCGACCTCCTTCCCGGCGCGACCGTCGAGCAGCGCGTGGCCTCCGGATTCAACCGGAACACCATGGTCAACTTCGAGGGCGGTGCGGATCCCGAAGAGTACCAGACCAAGTACGTCGTGGACCGCGTCAACACCACCGCGGTGACGTTCCTCGGCCTGACGGTCGGTTGTGCCGAGTGCCACGACCACAAGTACGACCCGATCTCGACGAAAGAGTTCTACCAGTTCTACGCCTTCTTCAACTCGATCACCGAGAAGGGGCTCGACGGCGAGAAACTGAACCCGATCCCGAGCCTGCGCGTGCCGACGCCGCAGATGCAGGCCGAGGTCGACCTACGCAAAGCCGAGGCCGAGAAGCTGGCGCAGGAGCACGAGAAGCGTCTGGCCACGCCGACCGCCGAGGAGGCCGAAAAGCTGGCGAACTGGGAGAAATCGGTCCGCGGCGCGTTGCGCGAGGGATGGCAGGCGCTCGCGCCGTCCACGACGAAGTCCAGCGGCGGATCGACGCTCAAGACCCTGCCGGGACGCACGATCCTGGTCAGCGGGGCGAACCCGGCGAAGGATGTCTACGACCTGGAGATGTTGCCGACCGACGGACGCGACCTGCGGGCGCTGCGCATCGAGGTGCTGCCGCACGAGGCGATGGCGAACCAGGCGTTCGCGCGGAGCTTCAACGGCAACTTCGTCCTCACCGGCGTCGAGGCGGTCGCCGAGGCGGCGGATCCGTCGTCCGAGCCGCGTGCGGCCACGCCCGAGCTCTCGGCGTGGCGGGCGATCGGGCCGTTCAAGGGCAACGACCAGAACGACGCCTTCAACCGCGCCTTCATCAACGAGACCGACGTCGACCTCGCCAAGACCTACGACGACGGGAAGCTCAAGTGGACCGAGAAGCCGGAATGGAAGGACCGCGAGGTCACCGGCCTCTCCGGCGAGAACTCGGCGACCTATCTCTTCCGCACCATCACGGTGCCGCAGGCGCAGGTCATGCACCTGTCGCTCGGCAGCGACGACGGATTGCGCGTGTGGCTCGATGGCCAGCAGGTGCTGGCGAACAACGCGTCGCGCGCCGTGGCGCCGGACCAGGAGGACGTGCAGCTGTCGCTCCATGCCGGCGAGAACAAGCTGCTGCTGAAGGTCGTCAACGGGGGCGGCGGCCACGGCTTCTATTTCGACCTGAAGACCGAGCCGGTCCTCAGCTATCCGGTGAAGTTCACCGTCGCGGCGGCCGACATGAGCCAGAAGGATTTCTCCGCCGCGGGCTTGATCGACGACAAGGCGGACACCGGCTGGTCCATCGCGGGCGACAAGCCGGAGAACCGCGTCGAGCACCAGGTCGTGCTGGTGGCGAAGCAGCCCTTTGGATTCGCCACCGGGACGCGCCTCCGGGTTAAGCTGCGGTCCGAATCGAAGTTCGCCGGCCACGCGCCCGGGCATTTCCGGCTTTCCGTGAACAGCGCACCGGCGCTCACGGAGCTCGGAGCGTTGTCGGTCCCGCTCCAAGAAGCGTTGTCGCGTCCCGAGGACAAGGTGACGCCGGACGACCGGACGGCGCTGACCCGGTTCTTCGTCGCGGACCGTTCACCGGACGCCAAGGCCTCGGCCAAACGGTTGGCCGATGCGAAGGGCCTGCTCGACAAGGCCGAGAAGGCCGTGCCGGAGACGATGGTGATGGCCGAGATGGAGAAGCCCCGCGACACCTTCCAGCTGATCCGCGGCGATTGGCAGCACAAGGGCGACAAGGTCCTGCCCGGCACGCCGAGATCGTTGCCGCCGCTGAAGCAGGCGGATCCGGCGCGCGCCACGCGGCTCGACCTGGCGAAGTGGTTCACCGATCCGGAGCATCCGCTGATGGCTCGGGTGATGGTGAACCGGTTCTGGCAGCTCGTCTTCGGCACCGGCATCGTCAAGACGGCGAACGATCTCGGCAACCAAGGCGATCTGCCGAGCCATCCGGAGCTGCTCGATTGGATGGCCCGCGGCTTCAGCCACGGGATCCCGGCGCCGGACGGCACCCGCGGCAAGGCGTGGGACGTGAAGGCGATGATGCGCCTGCTGGTGACGTCCTCGGCCTATCGCCAGAGCAGCGTGGTGGCGCCCGCGAAGCTGGAGAAAGACCCCTACAACCGGCTGCTCGCGCGCGGGCCGAGGTTCCGGCTCGATGCGGAGTTCCTTCGCGACCAGGCGCTCGCGGTCGGCGGGCTGCTCGACCGTCGGGTCGGCGGTCCCAGCGTGAAGCCCTACCAGCCGGCCGGCCTGTGGGAAGCGATCGGCTTCGGCTCCGGCTTCAGCTCGCAGAGCTACGAGCCGAGCAAGGGCAATGATCTCTACCGGCGCGGGCTCTACGTGTACTGGAAGCGATCGCTGCCGCACCCGGCCATGACCACCTTCGACGCGCCCAACCGAGAGGTCTGCACCGTGTCGCGTCCGCGCACCAGCACGCCGCTTCAGGCGCTCGTGCTGCTCAATGACCCTCAGTACGTCGAGGCCGCGCGCGGTCTCGCGCA
>JANNAJ010000300.1:0-6808 GCA_031384285.1 Verrucomicrobiota bacterium | reverse complement strand
GGAGCCGTCGCCGTCCTCGGGGAATAGCTGGTCGAGGTCGGCGTCGAGACGGGGTCCGTCGATCGCCACCAGTGCGACGGCACGGGCGCGGATCGCCGCCGCGAGATCGGTCTCGTAGCGCCAGTAGCGGTGCAGATACAGCCGGTGCGCCGCGTCGAGCACCAGCGGCGCGTACTCGCCGGGGGCTCCGACCACGCCGCTCGCTCGGAGCGAAGCGGTCCATCCGGCGAGGTCCGGCAACGGCCCTCCCGATCCATCCGCTTCTTCGACCAAGTCGCCCAACCGGACGCCGGCGACCCGCGGCAGTTCGAGACAGGTATGGCCCTGACCTCGCCGATGGCTGACCAAGGCGGCCGCCAGCGCGAGCCCGTCGGATGGCACGGAAGCGAGGTCGTCCATCAACAGCGCGAAATGCCGGTCGATCTCCGGAAATCCGCTCAGCAGAAGCGCGCGTGCGGCGCGGTCGTCGGGAGCATTCATCGGCTGCCTCCTTCCGCCGGCGCAAGCAGGAGCGCGCCGAGGTCGCGGATCAAGGCCGGATCCGGACGCGCGGCGAAGACACCGGACACCGGCCGGCGCGGGTCGAGTCCGCGCAGGAACAGATATCGCACGCCGCCGAGATCCCGCGAGAGGTCGTGGCCGGGCACGCGGAGCGCGAGCCATCGGTCGAGCGCGACGGTGTAGAGCAGGTATTGCAACGGGTACAGATGCTGCGCCATCGCGGCATCGACCGCGCCGGCCGTGTAGTCCTCGGCGCGCGGCCCGAGCCAGTTCGATTTCCAGTCGACGATCCACCACCGGCCTTCGTGGCGGAACACGAGGTCGATGAAACCGCGCAGCACGCCTTCCACCGGATCGAACCGCAGTCGTTCCGATGCCGCGGGGAATCCCGGCGGAAGGCTCGCGCCGTGGCGCGCGAGCACGGCTCGGAGCCCTTCCGGCCCGGTGCGCCGCAGCGGGAAACAGAACTCCAGCTCGGTCAGCCGCTCGGACAGGGCGACGTCACCGAGCCGCGGGCCGGTTCCTCCGCCTTCGAGCGGGACCGACAACGTCCTCGTCACCATGTCCTCGACGGCCGGCGCGAACGAGCGGTCCAGACCGTGCTGATCAAGCGCGGTCCGGACCACGCGGGGCAGCTCGGCCGGATCCGTTCTGGTGAAGTCGATCTGCTCGAAGACCTGGTGAAGGCAGGTGCCCGCCGCCGTGCCGCGAGGGAAGGCGTGGATGCTCCCCGGTTCCGGCGGGACCGGCGACGGCGGATCCTCGGGCACGACGGCGTCGCGGTCCGGGGCTTCGTCCCTCTGGTCGGCCGCGAGCCAAGAGAAGCTCGCCACGCGCCAGTCGCGGCGGACGACCCCGGTGGCGGTCCGCGGCGCGAGTCCCGGGGCGGCACCGGACGGCGGGTCCCAGGCCTCGCCGTCCGGGACCGGCGGCGCCGAAATGGTGATCGACGGGACGTCCGCGGCCAGCGCATCGACGGCCGCCTTGCGCGATGCCGAGGTCGCTGAAGCCGCCGCGCCGGACAGCGCGTCCATCGGCGCGACGCCGGAGGCCGGTGGCGGCGCGAAGAGCCAGGCCGGCGCGGTGGTGCCGTTGTTGAAATCGCCCCACGCGAAGTAGCAACGGTTCCGCGCGCGGGTCAGCGCGACGTAGAACAGCCGGACGTTCTCGGCGAGGCGTTCTTCCTCGGCCAAACGCTCGTGCTGCTCGCGGCGGGGGGAACCCAGGTCCCCGACCATGGTCGTGCGGTCCTCCGGATCGTGGCAGAGCACGAGCGAATCCGGACGCGGCGCGCGCGACGGCTCGGCGGCGCGGAAGGTGAACGGGCAGAACACGACGGGGTACTCCAGGCCTTTGCTGCGGTGGATGGTCACGAGTTGCACCGCGTTGTCGTCGCGTTCGAGGCGCAGCAACTCCTCGTCGCCGGCCTCGTCGGCATGGGCGCGACGGTGCGCGAGATGTTGGAGGAGGCCGTCCACTCCGAGGCGGCGCCCGGTCGCGGCCGCGTGGAGAAGTTCGGCGAGATGCAGCAGATCGGTGAGGCGGCGTTCGCCGTCGGGCGTGGAGAGCCAGCGTCGTCGCACGTGGCGGTCCTGCAGGAGGCCGCGGAACATCGGCAAGAACCCGTCGGTGTTCCAGGCCGCGAGCCAGCCATGGAACGCCCCGAGCCAGCCGGCCCACGTGGTCTCGTCCCGGCCGAGCGCCTCGATCGCCGGCGCGTCGATGCCGAGGATGTCGGTGGACAACGCGGCGCGCAGGCGGCGCTCGGACGAGGGCGCGGCGATGGCCGCGAGCAAGGTCGCGAGCTGGGCCGCCTCGTCGCCGGCGAAGACGCCCTGTTGCGTCTGCTGCACCGTGGGCACGCCGCGCCGGCGCAGGGCTTCCGCGACCCGCTCGGCCTGGTGATGGCTCTCGACCAGGACCGCGATGTCGGCCGGCCGGAGAACGCGGTCGTCGAGCCGGGTGTCCGCTTCCGCCGACAGCAGCCGCACGATCTCGGTCGCTGTCATATCGGCGAGCATGGGTTCCGCCTTCGTCTTCGGCACCGGCTCTTCCTCCGCCCAGAACCACAGCTGCAAGGGCGCCGTCCGCTCGCCGCGCTCGGTGATCGGCCGCGCATCCGCGTGGTCCGACGCCGCGACCGGACGGAACCCGATCTCGCGGACCACAAAAGGATAAGGGTGCCGGCCGAAGATGCCGTTCACCGCCCCGACCAGACCGCTCTCGGAGCGCCAGTTCGTCCCCAGCGTGTGCTGGTGCGGCGCCGCTCCGGCCGCGGCGATGTAGGTGAAGATGTCCGCGCCGCGGAACCCGTAGATCGCCTGCTTCGGATCCCCGATGAGGAACATCCTCTGCTCCGGTCCGCCGAAGAGCCGGTGGAAGATCCGCCATTGGACGGGATCGGTGTCCTGGAACTCGTCGATGAGCGCCGCCGCGTACTGGCCGTCGACCGCCGCGGCGAGCGCGTCGCCGCCGGGACCGCGCAGCGTGTCGTCGAGCCGCGTCAACAGGTCGTCGAACGACTGGACCTTGCGGTCGCGCTTCCGGCGCGGCAGCTCGTCCTTGGCCCACGCGTGGAACGAGAGCAGCCACGCACCGCGCAGACGCCGCTGGATCTCCAGCAGCTCTCCGCACAGGCCGAAGAACGGATGCGAGGGCGGCCGATGCGGGTCCTTCTTCCGCACCTTGCTGGTGTGCTCGGCGAGCTGCGTCTCGGTGAAGCCCGCGAACACCTCGAAGTCCGCCGCGCCCGCGGTCCCGGTGAAGCACGCGTCCAGACTGGCGAACGCGGCGTCCATCGGGACGTCCCTGCGGTAGTCCTTCGTCGCCCAGCCGGCATCGGCGCCGAAGCACGCCCGCAACCAAGCGCGGTCGGCCGTGAAGATCCGGGCGGCCTCGCCGAACCGTTCCCCCAGTTCCACGAGTAGACCCTCGAGCTGGTCCGCGGTCGCCGGTGCCATCAAGCGGATGCCCGGATGCCGCAGCGTCTCGCCGAGCAGATCGCGCAAGGAGCCGGGCGAAAGCCCCGAGGCGAGCGCGAACCCGGCGCGGACCAAGGGGCCCGAAGGACCGTGGTCCGTCGCATCCGACGCGAAGGTCTGCCGCCACCAGTCGCCGACCAATTCGTCGAGCATCGGACGCGCATCGGTGACCAGCTCGACGTCGAACAGGCTCGCGCTCTCGAACGCGCGGTCGCGCAGCACGCGCTGGCAGAAGCCGTGGATCGTGTAGATGGGCGTCTCGTCGAAGCTGCCGAGCGCCTGGCCGAGCTTGGCCCGGGCGTGACGCAGGTCGGGGTCGTCGACCATCAACCGACGGCGCAGCGCCACGAGCAAGGCGTCGGTCGGTTCCGCGTCCGGCGCGAACGCCGCCTCGGCCTCGGACAGCCGGGCGCGGATCCGGCCGCGCAGCTCCTCGGTCGCCGCCTCGGTGTAGGTGACGATGAGCAGCCGTCGATGCGAGAGGTCGTGCTCCAGCAGCAACCGGAGGAAGAGCCCGGCCAGCGTGAAGGTCTTGCCCGTGCCGGCGCTGGCCTCGATCAACGTGGGACCGAGCGGCAACGGCGTCGCGGGCAGGTCGAAGAGCGAGGACCTCATGCGGCGTCCTCCTCCTCGGAGTGGTCCAGCATCGGGCCGAGGACCCTTCGCGAGAGCTCCTGGAACTCGTCGTCCAGCGGGTCGTCGTCCCGGCCGAAGCACAGCTTCAGCCACGCGTCGTCGCCTTCGCCCGGCAGCGGCGGACGTTCGCTGCCGACCCATTCGGTCCGCGACTGCTCCAACGGCGTGCGCTTCGAGCGGGATTTGCCGGCGGCAGCCTTCCGCTCCGCTTCGACGAAGGCGAGGGACGTCCTCGGGAAGAACCGCAGCGGTTCCTGGAGCCCGCTCCAGTAGAGGGCCAGCAGGTCGCGAAGGACCGCATCCGCGTGCGGCACCGGGCGGAAGCGCACCGTGGCGTCCTCCGCCACCAGGAGGCTTTCGCGCCGCGATGATGCGACGGCCTCCGGAGCGGTGTCCGGAGCCACGAGTTGCCAAGCGAGGTGCTCGACCCACAGGCGGAGCCGGTCCACTGCCTTGAGCCTCGCGCAGCGGAAGTGCAACGGCCCGCCGCCGACGCGAGGAGCGAGCCGGCCGGTCAAGGTGAAGCCGTCGATCGCGAGGTCGACCGCCACCGGGGCGGCGGACGCGGTGTCCCCGAGGCGCGCCCGGAAGCGCACCGCCGCGGCCTGGAGGTCACGGTAGCCGAGCGCGCCGACCTGGCCGTGCGGCAGACGTCCCTGCGCCTCGACCTCATCGAAGAAGCGGCCCGGATCGCGACCCGCGAGCAGCCAGGCGACGAGGTCCTGTTTCAGTCCGTAGGCTCCGCGCGGGTCGAGCGCGAGCGGCTCGTCGTCCTCCAGCGCGGCCTCCTCGCGCGGCAGCTCGATGCCGAGGCGTTCGCGCAGGAAGAACCGCGCCGGATGCGCGAGGAAGCCGGCGAGCTGCTGGAGCGCCACCTGACGCCGCTCCGGCCCGGAACCGGCGAGCGGGGCCGCGATGAAACGCCGGTCGCCCGACCGCGGTCCGCGCGCGATGGCCGCGGTGGCGCAGTTCTCGCGCGAGTAGGAGAAGCGCGGCGACGCCGGACCGGCCGAGAAGTACGCGGGGCTGAAGGCATGGAGGCGGTGCTTCACGACGATGCCGTTCTCGCGAGGACTCCCCTTCCCGTCCTCCGCGGCGAACGACGCGTCGATGTGGTCGAGCAGTTCGCCTATCACGACGCTGGGCGGGATCGGCCGGTTGTCGCGCTGGCTCTGGCCGACGTGGCTGAGATGCAGCCGGTCGCGGGCGCTCACGAGCGTCTCGAGGAACAGGTACCGGTCGTCGTCGCGGGTCGAGCGGTCGCCCAGCATCGGGCGCGCCGCCATCAGGTCGAAGCCGAGGTGCGGCGCCTGCCGCGGGAACGCGCCGTCGTCCATGCCCAGCAGGCAGATGACGCGGAACGGGATGCTCCGCATCGGCTTCAGCGCGCAGAAGGTGACGCCGCCGGTGAGGAAGCCCGCGCCCGATGAGTCGTCGTCGAGCGCCGCGGACAACGGCTCCAGCAGCACGCCGAGCGCGACCGGCGCGGTGACGGCCGCCGCCGCGAGGTCGCGTCCGAGGCCGTCGATCGTCCGGCGGAGCACGGCCAGTTCGGACGCGGTGTCGCCATCGGCGAGGAAGAACCCGTCGACCACGCCGGTGAGAAGCGGCGTCCATCCGGCCGGCGTGTGCTCCTGCTCCAATGCCCCGACCGCGCCGAACAGACGGTCGGCGAACTCCGCGAACTTCCCGAGCAGCAGCGCGTCGCCGCCCTCGATGTCGTCGTACGGCAGGATCCCGGCGAAGAGCGGCGCATGTCCGGCCGCGCCCGGGGCCCCGCTTCCCGATCCTCCGGCCGACGGCACCGCCGCGGCGCCTCCGGATTCCTCCGCGCCGGCTTCCGACGTCGCCGCGTCGTCGAGCCGCATCGCGTAGCCGAGCAGCAGGCGTCGCAACCCGGCGCGCCAGGTGTTGGTCTCCGTCGCCGGCAGGCCGAGGGCGGCGCGATGTCCCGCGTCGCGTCCCCAGTGGATGCGCGTCTCGGCGATCCAATGCCGCAGCTTGGGCAGGTCGGCTTCACCGAACCCGAAGCGCGCGCGCACCGCCGGCTTCTCGAGCAGGTCCAGCACCGAGGTGACACCGAGCCGGCCATGCGCGAGCCGGAGGATGCCGAGGAATGTGTCGGTGATCTGGCCGGATTGCCGCGGTCCGCGGTCGGCCAAGCTGAACGGGATCGACGGCGTGCCGTCCTCTGGCGAACCGAAGACCGCCTGCACCAGCGGCGAGTACTTCGCGAGGTCCGGTGTCATCACCAGCACGTCGCGCGGCGTGAGCGTCGGGTCCCGCTGGAACCAGTCGAGCAGATGGTCGTGCAGCACCTCCAGCTCGCGCAGCGGACTATGGCAGACGTGGACGCGCACCGAATCATCCGTCACCGCGACGAAGCGTTCGGAGCGGTCTCCATCCGCGGCACCGCGCAGTTCCAACAGGTCGCGCTGGATCCCGCCGAGCAACGTCGCCGGCGCGGGCGCGACGAAATCCGTCTCTTCGACCGGATCCGCGTGCTCGTAGATGAGCTTGAGGAAGTCGCGTCCCAAGGTGCCGAGCGAGCCGAGCAGGCGATGGCCCTCCTCGAGATGGACCTCCGGGGCGTCGCCCGCGCGGCGTCCGAGCCGGCGCAGAACGCGTTCCGCCTCGCGGCCGGTGGTGAGGTCGCCCCACCACTCGGCGCAGGGCTGGAGCAGGAAGCA
>JANNAJ010000289.1:0-5325 GCA_031384285.1 Verrucomicrobiota bacterium | reverse complement strand
GCGCTGGAGGCCCGCCGCGAGGAGTTCGCCCGCACCATCTCCAGCGAGGCCGGGCTCGCGTTGCGCGAAGGACGCTACGAGGTCGGCCGGACCATCGACGTGCTCCGCTTCGCCGCCATGGAGGCGTTGCGCGACGACGGCCAGATCTTCTCGTGCGACATCTCGGCGCAGGGCAAGGCCCGCAAGATCTTCACCACGCGCGAGCCGCTGCGCTGCGCCGTCGCCATCACGCCGTTCAACCACCCGCTCAACCAGGTCGCCCACAAGCTCGGACCGGCCATCGCCGCCGGGACGCCGATCATCCTCAAGCCGTCCGAGAAGACGCCGCTCGTCGCGGTGAAGTTCGCCGAGCTTCTCTACGCCGCCGGCCTGCCCGGACCGATGCTCAGCGTGCTGCTCGGGCCGACCGCCGAGGTCGCCGAGGTCCTCGTGAAGCATCCCGACGTGGAGGTGGTCGCCTTCACCGGCAGCGTGCCTGTGGGCAAGCGCATCGCCGCGACCGCCGGCTACAAGAAGCTCGTGCTCGAGCTCGGCGGCAACGACCCGCTCATCGTGCTCGACGATGCGGACCTCGACCTCGCGGTCACGCTCGCCGCCGAGGGCAGCTACCGGAACTCCGGTCAACGTTGCACCGCCGTGAAGCGCATCCTCGCGCAGGACGGCATCGCGGCCGAGTTCACCCGCCGTCTCGTGGAGAAGACCCGCGAATACGTCTGCGGCGATCCGCTCGACGAAGCCACCAAGGTCGGCACGGTGATCGACGAAGCCTCGGCCATGTATCTGGAGACTGTCTTGCAGGAAGCCGTCGCCGCCGGCGCGAAGGTGCTCATCGGCGGCGGACGCAGCGGCGCGCTGCTCCAGCCCACCGTCATCGCCGACGTGCCGCGGGATTGCCGGATGGTCGTCGCTGAGAGCTTCGGCCCGCTGGCCCCGATCCTGACCGTTCGCGACCTCGACGATGCGCTCACGCTCGCGAACTCGACCGCTTACGGCCTGAGCTCCGGCGTGGTGACCAACAACCTCCAGAGCGCGCTCAAGGCCATACGCACTCTCCGCTGCGGCACGGTGAACATCAACGAGGTGCCCGGCTTCCGCGTGGAGAACTCGCCCTTCGGCGGCATCAAGGACTCCGGCCTCGGCATCAAGGAAGGCGTCATCGAAGCCATCAAAGGCTACAGCTACGTGAAGACTTTCAGCCTGCCGTGGTAGGCGGCGTTTCCGGCCGCCGCGCGGTCCGATCTCGACATCGATCTGGATGCCTACCGGCATGCGCTCCGCAGGAACCGTGCAGATGGATTTGGGTGGCACGGCCAACCTGGCCGTTCTCGGCGGCAACTTGCCGCCGAGTTTCGGCACCGGTGGCGCGCACACCCAAGGGTGCATTCCCGGCGCACCCCGAGCGTGCGGGCCGGTGGCGCGTCCCCAAAAAAACCTCTGCTGCATCGTTCCGGCTCAGGCAGCCGGGAGGGCGCGTCGGACGATTTGAGGACGAACCTCCTCACGCCCGCAACCACGGCGGCCCGGCTTCGCAAGGGGCGCAGACCGGCGCGAGTAGCCCGC
The DNA here is from genome assembly GCA_031384285.1 of Verrucomicrobiota bacterium. Classification (GTDB taxonomy): domain Bacteria; phylum Verrucomicrobiota; class Verrucomicrobiia; order Limisphaerales; family UBA9464; genus CAIVQB01. The sequence goes on along the minus strand of JANNAJ010000289.1, from coordinate 3,765 downwards.
ACTTCCGGTGACAAAGACGTCCCTGTGAGGCGCGGAAACAGTGGACGGTAGTCGCTAGACGGAAGGGCGAGGCCGACCGGACGCGCTTCTTCGTTTGCCGATGCTCCGAGACACTTGCCCGTGAACGAAGAAACTCTGTCGGATTCCCGGCGCGACGGGAATCTACTTTCAAACCGATGCCAGAAAACGACCGCCAGCTTCTCCAACGCTTCGCCCGCACCGGTGCGGAGGATGCCTTCCGCGAACTCGTCGAACGGCACATCCATCTCGTCTGGGCGGCGGCGCGGCGCATCCACCGCTGCGAGGAGGGCGTCCGCGATATCGCCCAGGAGGTCTTCACCCGCTTGGCGCGCAAGGCGACGACGTTGCCGGCGGACACGGTGCTGTCGGGATGGCTGCACCGGACCGCCTGTCACGTCGCGCTCCAGACCGCTCGCAACGCGGCCCGCCGCACCCAGCGCGAACGCGACGCCATGCAACTGCAAGCTGTCACCGAGGACGATGCCGCCCACCGCGCGGCCGCCGAAGCCCTGTGGCCCGTCCTCGACGAGGCCCTCGATGGGTTGCCCGACACCGACCGCGAGGCGCTGCTGCTCCGGTATCTCGCGGCGAAACCGTTGGCCGAGGTCGGGGCCGCTTTCGGCATCGGCGAGGACGCGGCGCAGAAGCGCGTCGCCCGCGCCGTGGAGCGGTTGCGCGAGGTCTTGCGACGACGTGGCGTGGCCGTGACCGGTGGGTTGGTCACCGCCTCCCTCAGCACCGCCGCGGCGGAGCTCGCTCCGGCCGGGGCCGCCGCCGCGGTGTCCGCCGGTGCGCTAGCCGGGTCCGCGCCGCTCACGCTCTTTGTCCTGATGAAAACCAAACTCGTCGTCGCCACCCTCACCGCGGCTGTCCTGAGCGTGCCGCTCGTCCTGGAATTCCGACAGAACCAAGCGTTGCGGGCCGAATTGACGGCCTTGCGGGCCCGGACCGTGCTCGCCATCCCTCCAAGGGTCGCGGCTCCGGGAGCCGACGCCTCGGAACTGGCGCGCTTGCGGGAGGAGCACGGAGAACTGCTCCGGTTACGGGGCGAGGTCACGCAGTTGCGGCGTCAGCCGGCGGGCGGAGAGGACACCGATTTGGCGCGGCGGCTGCGCGAAGTGGGGGCCCGGGCGGCCGACGCCGAAGAGGCGCTCGCCCCGTTGAAAGCAGTGAACGACGCCATGATCAAGCGGATCATCACCGCCAATGCAGGCAAGTCCTTGGGCCTCGCTGCTCGGATCTACGCCGAAGGCCACGGCGGTGTGCTCCCGACAACGTTTGAGCAGTTCAGCACCGAGATAGCAAAGGTGCAGGCTGATGACAAAAGAGAACGCGTTGCCGGGAAAGAGGAAGAACGACTTGCCATGCTGGCCGCCGGTTTCCAAAAGGTGCCCAAACTCTTGATGGTCGATGAGGAAGCACGCGCGGACGAGGCGCTCAAGGCCTTCGAGTTCTTTCCCCACGAGCGGGTCATCAGCGAGCGGGATGCGGACAAGATCCTCTTCCGCGAGAGGGAACCGCGACGGTCCCCCGACGGGAGGTGGACACGCACCTACTGCTTCGCCGACGGCAGCTCGCACATACAAGATAGTCCGAGCCCCGACTTTTCCGGCTTCGAGCGCGAGCACACCGCCACCGCAGCGAACGCTCCGAAGGTACCCGCAACCGGGCCGAAGCCGTGAGCCGTCGGATTGTCCGGGGGCTCGATCGCGACCCCGGTGTCACTGTCCCAGTTCTACCCAGTTCTTGATGCCGATCACGGGCAGCGCGAACGAGAAGGCTTTTTCCCAATCCGGCGTGTCGGCGAGGCGGAAGACTTCGTAGCTGGGCTTCTTGCGGTCGGGATCGGCGATGCTGCCGGGCTTATGTGTCCATAGGCCGAGCATCAGGCCGCCCTCTTTCGCGTGGTCCACATGCCGGTGGAGGATGAACGAATCGATGCCGTCCAAGCGCTCGGCCTGCTTCCATGCGTAGCAGTAGGCGGCGGCCTGGAGCGTTTCGCCGTCCGGCGTCCCGGGCGTGTGGAAGCCTTGTTCGCTGAGGATCACCCGGCGCTGCCGGCCGTCGTGGAGGAACCCGGGCTGGCGCAGGAAGGCGATGAGTTGGCCGAGGTTCTTGAAGGTGATACGCGGAGTGGTGGCGAAGTCGGGTGTCGCGGATTTGTCCAACCAAGCGCGCGGGTTGCCGAGGTCCTCGGGATAAGGATGGAAGGCGATGTGCCAGTCGAAGTCGCCGCCCTCCTTGGCGCGGCGGTCGAAGTATTCCAAAAACGGCCGAGCGGGGAACGCCTGGCGGTCGTCGCCACCGGGGTAGCGGATGTTCCAATGGTGCTCCAGCGAGAGATAGACACGGCTGTGGGCCGACTGCTTGCGGATGCTGGTGTGGGCGAGGCGGACGGTGCGGAGGTGGTCGTCCGCGAACTGCTCCATCGTCACACGGCCCATGTTGGCCCAGAACCAGTGCGAGTTGACCTCGTTGCCGACGATCCAGTTGGCCACGCGGCCGAACTTCTGGTCCGGCCGCGACCAACGTTCGGCGAGGAACTCCATGCCGGCCGCGAACCAAGCGCGTCCTTCGGGCGTGACCGTGTTGAAGGCGGAGAGGTGGTTCGGGCAGTTGGTGCTGTAGCCGGGGTGGAGCAAGATGCGGCGCAGGTCCGGATCCGCCGGCTCGTAGGCCAGCAAGATCAGCGACACCACGACACCGTGGTCGGACAGGGTCTTGATCTGGCGGTCCATCGCTTCGAGGTAACCGCGCTGGAACCGGTAGGTGTACTCCTCGAAGTCCCATCCCGGTTGGTCGGCGTCGCCCGACGGCGCGAGGAACTGGGCGAAGTTGAAGTTCAACGCCGCGTGCTTCACGCCGAGGGCGAGAGCGTCGTCCACCATCTGGACCTGCAGACCCTTCTTCGAGGTGGCCGTGGGGAAGGGCCACGAATATAGCGAGGCGGGCTCGGCGGCGGACAGCCATCCGCAGAGGAGGGCGGCAAGGGCAGTGAAACGAAAAGCGGTCACGCCCAAGTGACGGGACAAACAGCGCAGGGGTTCGAGGAAAAAATGGGCGGATTGCCAGAACCCGCCGGAACTGAGATATTCCGGCCATGAGCTATGTCGGCACCGTCAGAAACGGCGTCATCGTGCCATCGCCGGAGGTCCATCTGACCGAGGGCGTGAAGGTCAGCTTCACGCCTCTGACCGAGACAGTCCCGGCAGATCTCACCGGGGTGAGGCCGGGCGTGTGGGAACTGCTCGCGGAGGTTGAAGGCAGCGTCGCCGGGCCGGAGGATCTGGCCCGCAACCACGACCGCTACGCGCACGGGGCTCCGAAGCGGTCTGAGACGTGAACGCGGTCTTCGCCGACACCTTCTACTTCGTCGCGCTGCTCAACGAGCGTGATGCCGCCCACGGTCAAGCCGCGAGTCTACGGCGGAGTCTGCGACAACCCCTGGTGACCACGGAATGGGTGCTCGCCGAGACGGGAGGAGCGCTTTCTGCGGTCCATCTACGCGCCGGCTTCGTGAGGCTCGCCCGCATCCTGCAGGCCGCCGGCCCGGACGTCGTCATCGTTCCCGCGACCTCGGAGATGTTCCGTGCCGGGTTCGACTTGTTTGCCAGCCGCCCCGACAAGGAGTGGTCGTTGACCGACTGCATCTCGTTTGCCGTCATGCAGGACTTGGGGCTCAACGATGCCCTCACCGGCGATCACCACTTCACTCAAGCGGGGTTCACGATACTGCTCAAGGGG
>JANNAJ010000286.1:0-32672 GCA_031384285.1 Verrucomicrobiota bacterium | reverse complement strand
CTCCACATACCCATGGCCGCCCGGCATCTCGGTCGCGATGCGGCTCAGCGCGATCATGCCCTTCATCCACACCCACGCGCTGGCGTTGAAGACCTCGCCCAGCCAGGACCACCACGGCCCGGTCACCAACGACGCGAAGTTCGCCGCCAACGCCAGGCTGGAGAGCGGGACGACGACGAGGTTGGCGATCAGGCTCACCGGGTTGAGCAGATTGAAATGGTGCCACGTCAACGGCAGCGACGTGATGAAGGCGCCGACGCACGTCGCCATCGAGAGCGCCAGCCAACGCAGCGGAAGGTCGAGCCGCCGTCGCCATCCGGGACGCAGCTCGTCCGGCAAGAACGGATCCACATCGAGCCGTAGCCACCGCAGGAAGACCGGCTCCAACCGCGGCACCAGCAGCGCGAGCCCGGCCACCGCGCCGAAAGACAGCTGGAACCCCGCCTGGAAGAGCTGGCCCGGGTCCCACAGCAGCACCGCGATCGCTGCGGCGGCCAGCGAGTTCACCAGGTCGCTCGGACGTTCCAGCGCCCAGCCTCCGACCACGACCGTGCTCATGATGGCCGACCGGATCGCCGAGGGTTGCCAACCGGTCGCGCCGACATACGCCCAGATGAGCGGCACCGCCACCGCCCCGCACCAGGCCCGGGACAGCCGCGCCAGACGCATCGATCGCACCAGCAGACCGGCGATCAATGCGATGTGCAGCCCCGAGATCGCGAAGACGTGCATCGTCCCCGACTGCATGAACACGTCGTCGACCTCGCCCGAGAGCGGCGTCTTCCATCCGAGCGCCATCGCCGCGAGCAGCCGTGTCGCTTCGTCGTCGGGCAGACCGCGGGAGAGCATCGCTTGCGCCCACGGAAGGAAACGCTCGCTCCACGGCGCCGCGGCGACCGCATCCGGGGCCAGCCGCCAATCGGCCGGAACTTCCGCCAGCAACGTCCTCCACACACCGCGGAGCCGCAGGTTCGCGCGGTAGTCGAAGAGCCCTTCCGCGACCGGCCCGGGCGGCAGGCGCAGCACACCGGTGACCTCGATGCGCTGGGTCCGGAAGAACTCCGCCGACAGCGTTCCCGCCGTGCCCACCGCGACGTCGCCGACGGCGGGTTGCCACCCATCGCCGTGGCTCAGCGCCGTCACGCCCACGCGCACCAAGGTCCGGCCCGCGAGCATCCCCTTCCGCTCCACCAACCGGAGGGTCGGCGTCTCAAGGATCGTGCCGCGGAGGGTCACGATCGCCGGGTCCGTCCCCGACATGCGTCGCAGGTCGTGCGGCGCGAGCGACGCTTGGTCCAAGAGCATCGCGAACCGACCGACGGCGAAGAATCCCGCACCCATCGCGAAGGTCCTGGCCGGCGGCCACAACGCCGCGAGCCACGCGACGACGCTCGCCATCGCCGCCACCTGCCACGAGCCGCCGGACAGCTCCGCTCCCATGATCCCGGCCGCGATGAGCAAGGCGGGCAAGAGCAGCGGACGCTTCATGGTCCACGCAAGAAGGCCATATGCACCTGAGTTAGGACAATTCCTTTGTCTCTATAAGATACATTGCGCCGCGACCGGTCGACTCATCGCCATCGCCATCGCCGCCGGATCTGGCCGACCCACCAGACCATCCCGACCGCGAGCGCCGCGCCGGCGGCGTCGATGGCGACATCGCGCGGAGAACCTTCGCGGCTCGGCACGAACGATTGGTGGAACTCGTCGCTCACCGCGTACGCGACGGCCGAGCCCCAGGTCGTCCACGCCAGCCGCGCCGGCCAAGGACGGACGCGTCCCAGGTCGGCACCGTTCGACGCTCGCCAGACGAGCACCGCCAGCACCGCGTATTCGCACATGTGGCCGGCCTTGCGGATCGCGATCTGCACGGCCGCGACCGTTTCCGCGCCGAGTCGCGGATCGATCCACAGCAGGAACGGTTTCAAGAACCGCGACGTGTGCGGCACCGACAACGCATCCGTCGATCCCCAGAAGATCAGCCCCGACCAGAGGAGGACGGGCAGCCATCGGCGCAGGACGACAGATCGGTCGGGCATGGACCCGCGGATGCAACCGGCCGCCCGGCCACGAAGCGACCACAAAACCTCCGGCGCTGGAGCTGCACCGCCCGGTGGACAGGCCCCGGATCGGGATCTCCCGCCGCGACGCCGCCGCTTGCAGGCACGGTGGACCGGGCCTAGCGTCGATGCCATGCGCTCGTTGCTGTTCCCCGCACTGCTCGCCGCCTCGGTAGTCCTGCCCGCCACCGCCGCGACGGACACGTTGCAACTGAAGGACAAGGCGTCCGTGAGCGGCAAGATCCTCGCGGAGAAGAAGGACATGGTCGTGCTCGACGTCGGCTACACCGTGCTCTCGGTGCCGCGGAACCAGATCGTGAAGGTCACGCGAGGCGACGACGAGAGCGCGGCCCCGGTCAAGGGCGCACCGAAGCCGGCCCCGGCCACGGCTCCGGTCCCCGCACCGGTCCTGGCCCTGGAAGCGGTCGGCAGCTTGTTCTCGGTCGCCTCCGGCACCTTGGCCGAGCGTCCGGTGAAGGAGTTCGTCGACCTGCTGGGCGAGGGCGTGGTCCAGGTGCGCACTCCGAGCGGCCTCGGCAGCGGCTTCTTCATCAACGAGGACGGCCACCTGATCACCAATTTCCACGTGATCGAGGGCGAGACCAAGCTGTCCATCGAGGTCTACCACCTGAAGGACGGCCAACTGGACCGCAAGAGCTACAAGGACGTCCGCATCGTCGCGATGAACAAGTTCGCCGACCTCGCGTTGTTGAAGGTCGACGACAAGGACGCCCCGAGGTTCAAACGCGTTCTGCTCGGGGACACCGACCTGCTCTCCCAGGGCGACCGGGTGTTCGCGATCGGTAGCCCCCTGGGCTTGGAGCGGACGGTCACCGAGGGCATCCTCAGCACGAAGTCGCGCCAGATGCAGGGTGATCTCTTCCTCCAGACCACGGCGCAGATCAACCCCGGCAACTCCGGCGGCCCGTTGTTCAACCTCCGCGGCGAGGTCGTCGGCGTGACCAACATGAAGCTCACCTTCGGCGAGGGCCTCGGCTTCGCCATCCCGGTCGACCAGGTGAAGCACTTTCTCAAGCACCGCGACGCCTACGCCTACGACAACGACAACCCGAGCAACGCCTTCCGTTATCTGGAGCCGCCGAGCCGCTTGCGGGCCGGCCCGAAGGACGCGGCCGCGCTCGCGCGCTGAGGCCGGGGACGGGAGGAAGCGGAGCGGAGCTGCCGCTTTGGCTGGGAGCGATTGAACGGCCCCAAAGTTCGTTGCCACGTCCGGCGAGCGAAAAGCGGTGGCAAGCCACTCGCACTCCAAGACTTCGCGGACTCCGCACGGGGTGCGTGGAACGCGCCAGCGTCTTGGAGTGCGTGCGGCGGAGCGGAGCGGAGCTGCCGCTTTGGCTCGGAGCGGTCGAACGGCTCCGAAGTTCGTCGCCACGTCCGGCGGACGAAAAGCGGTGGCAAGCCACACGCACTCCAAGACCTCGCGGACTCATCTCGGGGCTCGACCTGAACGAAACGGAGGCGACTCACGACACCCCACATGGATTTCCGCTAGCCGGCTTCAGACATCGCAGATGCCGACGCCCTGCTTGAGCGAGGCGAGCACGTCGGGACGGGCGGGGATGAACTCCTGCGCCACGTGGCCCTTGAAGCCGGTCGCCACGATGGCCTGCATGATGGCCGGGTAGTTCAACTCCTGCGTCTCGTCGATCTCGTGCCGGCCCGGCACGCCGCCCGTGTGGTAGTGGGCGAACCACTTGTGGTGCTTCTTGATGGTGGCGATCACGTCGCCCTCCATGATCTGCATGTGGTAGATGTCGTAGAGCAGCTTGAAGCGCTCGCTGCCCACGGCTTCGCACAGCGCCACGCCCCACTTGGACAGGTCGCACTGGTAGTCGGCATGGTTGACCTTGGAGTTCAGCAACTCCATCACCAGCACGACCTTGTGCTTCTCCGCGATGGGCAACAGACGCTTGAGGCCCACGGCGCAGTTCTTGATGCCGTCCTCGTCGGATTGGCCGGCGCGGTTGCCCGAGAAGCAGATGATGTTCTCGCAGCCGAGCTTCGCGACCGCGGGCGCGGTCGCCTCGAACCACGCGGCGATGGCGTCGTGGTTCTCGACGCGGTTCAACCCCTTGGTGATGCCGCCCGGGATGCCGCTGACCATCGCGCAGGTGAGGCCGTGCTTCTGGACGGTCGGGATCTCTTTCACCTCGAGCAGCTCGATGGAGCGCAGCCCGAACTGCTTGCCGGCGACGGCCAGCGCCTCCAGCTCGATCTTGGGATAGCACCACTTGCAGACGGAATGGTGGATGCGCCCCTTGGAACCGATGGCGGCTTCGGCGGCGGAGAGGCGTTGGCCGAGCGAGGCGGCGGCGGATGCAGCGACGGCGGAAGTGGCGGTGGCGATGGCGGAGCGGCGGGACATTTTCATGCGATGGGGATTCCCCGCGAAGCAGAGTCACCGGCCGGAGCAGCGGCAAGGTGAAAGTCGGGGCCGACCCGATCCGAGACTCACCCATGGAAAGAGGAACGGCATCGGGGATGCCGGATCGGGTCAACGGCGCGGCGCGGACAGGCGGGACGGCGGTCCTCCGTCGGACGCCGACCGCATCGTCCCCCTAAGCCGTCCCAACGGGACAGGAAGTGACCGATGCGGACCCCGAAAACCGATCGGCTCCGCTGTGTGCCGACGTTTCCGGAGGCATGACACCTCTGTATTTTTCGCCTCGTCCGATACGCCGTTCTTAGCCCGTTCCACACGGCCATGCTAAGCTCTTTTCTTAGCTTTTAGGCCTGCTTTGAGGGCATCCCTAGGTGTTGCATCCCTGGATTTGTGACAATGTTTTCCTTGCCGGTAAACCCTAGGTGTCGGCTAATCGTGTCGCTGGTGTGGTTGCCAGCCGACAACTCGAAGGCACTATCTCATGAAAGCTCGTTCTTGGATTTTGGGCGCGGCGGCGACGGTCACCGGACTCGTGGCTGCGCAGGCGCAGGTCACCATCGGATACAACTTCGGCGTCGGCTCCGGATCGCTCACGTCGTCGAGCGGAACCCCGGTGAATTTCAGCATCGGCGCTTATTCCGTCGCCAACACGGTCGGGACGTTGACCACCAATCCCAACAGCGCCTCGCCTTCCACGGGATACGCGGGCTCGAGCGGTAACTTCAACTACGACAACGCAGCCCCGACCGGTGCGTTCAACAACGGGACCTCCGGCTACTTCTCGGTGACGGTCACGCCAAGCCCGGGCTACCGGCTGACGATCAGCGATTTCGACTTCGGTGCGCTCAGCGTCACGGGTGCCACCGGACCGGTCAGCTACGCTCTTCGTACGAGCATCGATTCGTTCGCGGCCGACCTCTTCACGCCGGGATCGTTCACGGCGAACAGCACTTGGGCGCTCAAGAACAACACGTTCACCTCGGTGACCGGGGCGTTTGGCACACCTGTGACGTTGCGCCTCTACACGTACGGCAATGCGTCGGTCACTTCTGGTACCGCGAACATCTTGCTCGACGATGTCGCTCTGACCGTGGCCGCCGTGCCCGAGGCCAGCGATTGCGCCCTCTACGGCTGCGCGGCCATCGTGGGTTTCACTTGGTGGCGCCGTTCCAAGAAATCGGTCAAGCAGGCCTGAGCCGCTTCTCCGCTTCCACGACGCGCCGGATCATTTCCGGCGCGTTTTTGTTTTCCGGGGCAAGACGACGCCGAACCTCGGACACGGATCGCTCGCAGTTCATCACCTCTCTGCCCGATTGCAGGCTCGCCGCCGCCCGCCCGTTCCGCTCTGATGAAGGTCCGTCACCGACGGGCGCACGAACATGGCCGACGACCCCACCGCATCGCACCGCTTCATCGGGCCGGAACATCCGGTCTTCTCCGGCTTCATCTTCAAGATCCAGGCGAACATGGACCCGAAGCATCGCGACCGCATCGCGTTCGTGCGGGTGGTGAGCGGGAAGTTCGAGCGCGACATGGTGGTGGTCCACGTGCAGTCGGGGAAAAAGGTGCGTCTCAGCTCGTCGCACAAGCTCTTCGGCAACGAGCGCGAGACGGTGGACGAGGCGTTCCCGGGCGACATCATCGGCCTGGTGGGCCACGACGGCTTCGGCATCGGCGACACGCTGACGACCGACCCGAAGATCCGCTACGACGAGATCCCGCGTTTCACGCCGGAGGTCTTCGAGTATTTCCACAACCCGAACACGGCGAAGTACAAGCAGTTCCGCCAAGGCCTCGACCAGCTGCTGCTCGAAGGCGTGGCGCAGGCGTTCCACCTCACCAACACGGCCAGCCGCGTGCCATTGCTGGCTGCGGTCGGCCCGCTCCAGTTCGAGGTGCTGCAATATCGGCTGGAGACGGAGTACAACGCCGAGGCACGGCGCGAACCGGCACCGTTCCAGGTGGTGAGATGGCTGCCCGTCGGCACGACGCCGGAGGAACTGGAGACCTACTCGTTGCCGACCGGCGCGCGGTTCGCCCACGACATCGACCAGAACGCCGTGGCGTTGTTCCCCACGGAATGGGCGATGAACTACTTCGCCCAGAACCACCCGAAGCTGGCGCTCAGCCCGCTCGCCCCGAAGAAGGGCGGCTGAACCCGGGCAAGGGCCCCGCGAGCGCGGACTTCGAGCCGCCCGGACGAACAGGCCTGTGGTCAGGGGGGTGTCCGCGGATTGGCGGCACCCAGGCGGGTCGGCCACCGCGGCAAAGAAATGCGGCGGCTGGTCCGGACGACGCTTCTGCACAGCATCCTGCCTACCTACGGGACTGCGACAGTCTGCTTCGCTTCTTCGCACCTTCGCTGTCCGATCTGCACGAGATCCTGGCTATCGACGGGACAGCGACGGCTCTACCCTCGCGGGATGCTCACGGTCGAACAGGCAATCCGCGCGCTCCGGCGGGAGATCCTCACGGCGTTGGCCGAGGACGCGACGCTGCCGCGGGGTGCGACCTTCTCAGCGGAACGGGTCACCATCTCCCTCGCCGTGCGGATGGATCCCGCGACGGTCGCCTCCGGCGGCCCGGGCGCGCTCCAGATCGCCGAAGATCCAGGACCTTCCGACCACCGGGTCACCGTGGAATTCCGGCTCGGTGGGATCCCGCTCGCCGTCCCCGCGACATCGGTCTCGTCGGCGCCTGCTCCATCGGCCGATCTGCCGATCACGGCCGCTCCCGACGGATCGATGGCCTTCGCCGGTCTGGCCCGGGTCTTCGGCGCACCGGGGTTCGACAGCTCGGCGCGGGCGACGGTGTTCCGCGAGACCTTGGAAGAACTCGACGCCGCGCAGCAGCGACAGGCGTTGCTCGGCCTCGGGGACCCGTCCTCGGCCGGAGAAGATCCCGCCGTGGTCCGGGCACGACATCTGATCCGCCGGCTCGCCGCTAGCGGGCCGGCGGGATCGACCCACGGACCTCGACTGCTCCGGGAACTCGCGACGCGATGTCCGGTCGAAGACCTGGTCGCCCTGGCTGCCAGCCGATGGCGGACACAATCCGAGTGGGCTGCGGAGGCTGCCGGACGCCCGTGACCGACCGGATGCCGTCTCAGCCTGAACCATCCAGTTGGATCCGGGTGGAACGGGCCACCGGCCCGTTCTCGGTGGCAACTTGCCGCCGAGTTTCGGCATCGGCATCGCGCGCACCAAAGAGTGCATTCCCGGCGCACCCCGAGCGTCGGGCGAGTCGCCCGCCTCAACGGGCCGGTGGCCCGTTCCACCCAAACCTCGATCGCATCGTTTCGGCTCAGAGCGGGCGTTTCACCGGCTCCTTGTAGCCGCGATGCCAGGACAAGGTCCAAAGCTGCTCGATCTTCACGGGCTCGACGTGCCCGTCGGTGAAGACCATATGGATCGCGCCCGGCATCGGCGTGCCCGCCGCGATCTTGATCGACTTCTGCGCGGAGGACGAACCGTGCCGGGCGATGCAGAAGCGCTGCATCATCGCCGAGTTGACGCCGGCCCCGAGGTCGCGGGCCGGCGGGTCGGTCGCCACCGGCCATGAATCGGCCCAGATGCTGTCGGCGAAGATGGGCGTCTTCACGGGGTTCTCATAGCTGCTCTCGCCGGCGAACTGCTTCAGCGGATCCTGCACGCCTTCGCCGACGGGCGAGTACATCCAGCCGTTCATCCCGTAGCTGCTCTCGAAACCGGTGTTCCATTGCACCGGCGTCTTCATCGGGCCGTACCAAGCGGCGGTGGCGGTGCCGATGGATTCACCGGTAGGAGTCCGCTTCACCGGGACCGGCGCGGTCGGGCAGATGCGGATCTTGTCGGCCGGGACGTCCTTGCGGATCACCGCCATCCAGAATCGGTCGGGGGTGTAGCCGACGGGGAAGGTCTTCCCCGTCTCGGTGACGTACATGATCTGTCCGAGACCCATCTGCTTGAGATTGTTCTGGCAGACCGCGGCCTGGCCCTTGGCCTTCGCCTTGGACAGCGCGGGCAACAGCATGCCGGCGAGGATCGCGATGATGGCGATGACCACGAGCAGTTCGATCAGGGTGAATCCACGGCGGGTCGCGGACCAGCGGGGCGGGGTGTGCGAATTCATGGGGAAGGAGCGGCGGCGGTCCAGGAGATCGCGGGCCGGATCAATAGCCGACCGGCATGCGGGGCTTCACCGAGGTCGCGCCGGATTCGCCACCCAGCGCAGGGTTCAGCCAAGGTGTCCAACGGCGGTACCATTGCGAGGACTTCAGGCCCACGGCGTGGCCGTCGATGAAGCCGACCTCGCCTCGTCCGTCATGACGGATGCTGGGTCCGCCCCAGTTGGCCTCATCGGAGGCGACGGTGCCGCCGCCGAATCCGCCCACGTCGTCGAGCAACCAGACCTCGGTCTTCTCGGGCGACGTCCGCGTCACGCAGAGCGCGGCATCGGTGGTGTCCTTGGCCTTCGTGCCCGAATCGGTGATGTAGACCGTGGACGAAGGCCGGACGACATCGGAGTCCTTGACCGAGGACATGTGCCAGCCGCCGCCGGTGAACTCGCATCCGCCGATCTGGAAGTTGGCGCCGTAGCCGGCGACCATCTTGGTCGGGTCGTAGATGTAGGTGTACTTGATGCCGGGTTTCCGCTGCTTCGCCGGGCACAAGAAGGCGTTGGTGGCGGGCGCGTAGGGGCGGATGAAACTGAACCACGCGGTGCCGACGCCGCCGCCCGACGAGACGTCGAGGAACGACAGCGGGTAGCGTTGCTGGTTGTCGCCGGCATACATCGCGGCGCCGAGGGTCATCTGGCGGACGTTGCTGAGGCAGTTCGCCGCCACGGCCTTGGCCTTCGCCTTGGCGAGCGCGGGCAACAGCATCCCGGCGAGGATCGCGATGATGGCGATGACCACCAGCAGTTCGATCAACGTGAAGCCGCGGCGGGACGCAGGCCGGCGAGGGGTGATGTCCGGTGTCATGGCGAGGTCTGCTGCCAAGTCAGTCGGCCCCGGGGGCATTGTCAACGGAGTTCCACGGCCCGGCCGGGCGGACCATGGGTCCCCGTCGGCGAGGCGCGATCCTCGGCCTACTTCTGCGGCTGCGGGTTGCGCCATTCGCAGCCGTCCTGCGCCAGCAGGTCGTCGGCAGCGGTCGGGCCCCAGGTGCCGGCGAGGTAGAACTCGCGGTTGGTGAGCGGCTTGTCCGTCCAGGAGTTGCGGATGGCGTCCACGATGCCCCAGGCCGTCTCGACCTCGTCGCGGCGGATGAAGAGCGTGGCGTCGCCGGCGATGGCCTCGAGCAGCAGGCGTTCGTAGGCCTCGGGCGTGTAGGCGCCGAACTCGGTGTCGTAGCTGAAGCGCATGCGGACCGGCCGCAGCTCCATGGCGGCGCCGGGCACCTTGCCGTTGAAGCGGAGCGTGATGCCTTCGTTGGGCTGGAGGCGGAGCGTGAGCGAGTTGGGGTCGAGCTTGGTCTGCGACTGCGCGGCGAAGAGGATGTTCGGCGCGGGCTTGAACTGGATGCGCACCTCGCTCGCGCTGAGCGGGAGGTTCTTGCCGGTGCGGATGTAGAACGGCACGCCGGACCACCGCCAGTTGTCGATCAGTAGCTTCATCGCGACGAAGGTCTCGACGTTCGACTTGGGGTTGACCTTGGGCTCGCTCCGGTAGGCCGGTCGCGCCTCGCCCTCGACCTCGCCGGCGAAGTACTGGCCGCGAACGACGTTCTTGGCGACGTCGGCCGGCGTCATCGGCCGGATCGACTTGAGCAGCTTCACCTTCTCGTCGCGGACGTTCTCCGCTTCGAGCGAGACGGGCGGTTCCATGGCGACCAGCGAAAGCACCTGGAGCACGTGGTTCTGCACCATGTCGCGCATGGCGCCGGATTCCTCGTAATAGCCGCCGCGGGCGCCGACGCCGATCTTCTCGCCGACGGTGATCTGCACGTGGTCGATCGAGTCGCGGTTCCACAGATGCTCGAAGATGCCGTTCGAGAAGCGGAAGGTGAGGATGTTCTGGACCGTCTCCTTGCCGAGGTAATGGTCGATGCGGAAGATCTGCCGCTCGTGGGCGTGGCGGATGATCTCGGCGTTGAGCTCGCGCGCGCTGGCGAGATCGTGCCCGAAGGGCTTCTCGACGACGAGCCGGTCGGGCGTGAAGCCCTCCTCCCTGCGCAGCAGCCCGACCTCGCTGAGGTGGCCGGAGATCTCGCCGAACTGGCTGGGGTTCGTGGCGAGATAGAACAGGAGGTTGGTGCGCAGCTTCTCGTGATCGAAGGCGCCGATGATGTCCTTGAGCTTCTGGTAGCCGGCGGCATCGGAGATGTCGGCCTGGCAATAGCGGATGTTGGCGGCGAAGGCGTCCCACACCGCGGTGTCGACCGGCTGGGTGCGGGAGAACTTCCCGATCGCCTCCCGCAGCTCGGCGCGCCAGGACTCGTCGGTCTTCTCGCGGCGGGCGAAGCCGATGATGCGGTAAGGCGTGGGCAGGGCCTTCTCGAGGGCGAGATGGTAGAGCGCGGGGATCAGCTTGCGCGCCGTCAGGTCGCCGGACGCACCGAAGATGACGACGGTGCAGGGTTCGATCTGGCGGCGGGGCTGCGCGGCGCGGGACGCCAGCAGCTCGTCGAGTTGGGACGAGTCGTTCATGACGAGCGTCAACCTGCGGGATGGGGCCGGCGGATTCAACCGCGCATTCGCCGCACCCCCGAAACGGGCGACGGGCGTCGCCGCTACGAAGGCCGCGTTCGCTGTTGGAGCCCGGGACCGCTTTCGCCTAGGTTGGCCGTCCAGTGACCTTGCAGGAAGAAATCGCCCGGCGGCGGACGTTCGCCATCATCTCGCACCCCGACGCGGGCAAGACCACGCTCACCGAGAAGCTGCTGCTCTACGGCGGCGCCGTGCAGCTGGCCGGATCCGTCACCGCCCGCAAGAACCAGCGCGCGACCACCTCCGACTGGATGGAGCTCGAGAAGAAGCGCGGCATCTCCATCAGCTCGACGGTGCTGCAGTTCGAATACGACGGCTTCCGCGTCAACCTGCTCGACACGCCCGGCCACAAGGATTTCTCCGAGGACACCTACCGCGTGCTCACCGCCGTGGACGCGGTGATCATGGTGATCGACGCCGGCAAAGGCGTGGAGAACCAGACGCGCAAGCTCTTCGAGGTCTGCGCCCGCCGCGGCGTGCCGATCTTCACCTTCATGAACAAGCTGGACCGCCCGGCCCGCGACCCCATCGGCCTGATGGACGAGCTGGAAGCGGTGCTCGGCATCCGGTCCTGCGCCATGAACTGGCCGTTGGGCAACGGCGCCGAGTTCCGCGGCGTGTACGACCGGGCCGAGAAGCGCGTCCACCTCTTCGAGCGCGTGGTCGGCGGGAAGTACCGCGCCGCGGTGAACGTGACCGGGCTCGAGGATCCGGTCGTGCGCGAGAAGCTGGACGACCAGACCTACGCCACCGTGCGCGAGCAGATCGAGATGATCGAGATGGCCGGCGCCGAGTTCGACCACGAAAAGGTGCTGGCCGGCAAACTCTCGCCGGTGTTCTTCGGCTCCGGCGTGAACAACTTCGGCGTGCAGCTGCTGCTCGACAGCTTCCTCAAGTACTCCTCGGCGCCCCGCGGGCGGACGGCAGTCGCCGCCGCCTGACCCGGGCGGAACCGTCGAGCGGTACCTCGTAACGGCGCGACGGGCGTTCCGCTCCGCAAGCAGCCCGGAGGATATCCATGGCGTCTGTCGCCGGAACGGTCAACGCACCGTCTCGCCGAGCAGATGCTCGCGCCAGAAGAGGATCGTGCCGAGGAACTGGAAGTCCGCGTTCTTCTTCTTCTGGAAGCCGTGGCCCTCGTCCTTGGCCATCAGGTACCAGCACGCGCCGCCGTTCTCGCGGACGGCCTTCACCATCTGCTCCGCCTCGGTGACGGGCACTCGCGGGTCGTTCTTGCCCTGCACCACGAAGAGCGGGACGCGGATGTCCTTCACGCGGGTCGTCGGCGAGATCTTCTGCAGATGCTCGCGCATCGCCGGGTCGCGCTCGTCGCCGTACTCCGCGCGCCGCAGGTCGCGGCGGTAGTCCTGCGTGTTCTCCAGGAAGGTCACGAAGTTGGAGATGCCCACGATGTCGACGCCGCACTTCAGCCGGTCGCTGTAGTGCGTGAGCGCCGCGAGCGTCATGTAGCCGCCGTAGCTTCCGCCGGTGACGGCGATGCGCGACGCATCGAGGTCGGGCTGCGTCTTGATCCACTCGATGATCGCGCCGATGTCCTTCACCGGATCCTCGCGGCGGAACCCGTTGTCGAGCGTGAGGAAGGTCTTCCCGTAGCCGGCCGAGCCGCGGACGTTCGGGAACACGAAGGCCATCCCCAGCTCGTCGAGGTAGTAGTTGTTGCGGCCCTGGAAGATCGGGCGCGACTGCGATTCCGGTCCGCCGTGGATGTTGATCACCACCGGCCGTTTGCCCGGGAAACGCGCCGGATCGGGCCGGTAGACGAACGCGCTGATGGTCAGGCCGTCGAACGACCTCGTGCGCTCGACGGTGGGCGCGCGGAACTTCGCGGCGTCCAGCCCGCCGGTCTCGCTGCGCGTCCAGCGCGTCACGACACCGGTGCGGGTGTCGAAACTGTAGGCGTCGCTCGGCGAGTTCGCGTGGGCCAGCGCGAAACCGAGGTCGCGGCCGTTCTCGTGCCACTCCAGGCCGCCGATGACGCCGAGCGGGAGCTGCGGCTGCGCGGCCTTCGCCTTCCCGGTGCGGAGATCGAGCAGACGCAGCACGCTGGATCCGTCCTGGTTCACCACGAACGCCACCGTCCTGCCATCGGGCGAGAGCTCGTAGAACTCGACGTCCCACGGGATGTCCTGCGTCAGGACGGTCAACGCCTTCGTCGCGAGGTCGATGCGGACGAGCCGCTGGAACTCGCTGTCCTTGTCGGTGGTGCAGTAGACCGAACGGCCGTCCTTGGAAAAACGCGGGTCGGTGTACGCGACCTTCGTTTTCTCGCCGCCGGTGACCGGAGCGAGCCTGCCGGTCGCGAGCTCGAGCACGTAGAGCGCGCTCTCGTTGATCGAGACGTAGTTGCCGACCAGCAGCCGCGATTCGTCGTCGCTCCAATCGGCGACGCTCCAGCCGCCGCCCTCGGCCTTGTGGACCATCTTCGCCGCCTCGGGATGCAGCGGGTCCATCACCCAGAGATCGGTGTCCTTGCCGTTGCGGCGCGTGGAGCTGTAGGCGATGCGCGAACCGGACCGCGCGAACTTCGCGCCGGTGTTCCGCGACTTGCCGTCGGTGAGCAGCACGGACTTGCCGGCGTCGGCGCCTTCCAGGTCATGACGGTGGAGCTGGTAGAACTCGCCGCCGCCGCTGTCCTGCGCGTACAAGATGTAGCGGCCGGACTTCGGCTGGAACCGCCCGCTCGCGACCGGCTCGGCGGAGAAGGTGAGCTGCCTCCGGTCGCCGCCGGGATGGTCGACGACGTGCAGCTGCGCGGTGTCGGCGAAGCGCGTGGTGATGAGCATCTCCTTGCGCACCGGATGCCAGCCGAGGAACCCCGCGGTGCGGAACTCCAGATAACGGCCGACATCGCGGCGGAGTTCCGGACGGATCGGCGGCAGCCCTTCGGCGACAAGGTTGTCGGGGACGGTGGTCTGGGCGATCGCGGCGATGGAAGCGGTCACAAGAGCAAGCGCGGCGGGCAGCAGTTTCACGGACGGCGATGGTGGCCGGTCGCGCCGCGGCCCGCAATGGCCGGCGAAGGAAGGGGTGTGATCGGAAGTGGCGGACAGTTTTTGCAGAGTTGTGCTTTGCTGTTTCGGCGAGTCGGACTTGGCAGGGCGCGAGGAGATACCGTGGCTCTTGGCAAAAGGCGGCGCCTGCTGATCACCGACCTGCGATGCCGCGGAGTGCCATCTGCTCTGTGGAACTGATGGATCTGGAAAACAGGAACGGAACCCGCAAAGCTCCGGCTTTCCTGTTTTCCAGATTCCAACTCTGCCCTGTGTTTTCATCAGAGCAGATCGCACCCCGAAAGAACCAGCGCGCCGGGCCTCGTGGCCGTCGCGCCGTTCAGCGGCCGAAGAGGCGGTCGAACCCGCGCCAGGTGTTCGGGTTGAGCCAGCGTCCGGCGCGGCGCAACGGTCCGATGCCGCCCGCCCCCAGGTCGTATTCCATCACCAGCCCGACGTTGTGCGCGCCGCGATGGTCCCCGCGCATTGCATCGAAACCGTACGCGTAGCCGAGCACCCAGTGCCACGCGCCGTTCGAGGACGTGTAGCCGATCCCGCCGCCGGCGCCGCTGTGCCAGTGCCGGGGCAGCTCCAGGCCGGGCAGGAACTCGATGTTGGCCACGCCTCCGTTCAGCGCGAGGTCCCAGCGGTGCGACCGGCTCAGCGGCACGGAGTAGGAGGTGTTCAGCAACGCGAACCGTCGCGCGCTCAGCTCCTGGAAATAATATCCCGGCACCATCAGCGGGAACTCCGCGCCCAACGGCAGCGCGCCGCCGAGCCGGTACGCGCTCAGGCGATCGGCATCCGCGCTGCCTCCGCCGGTCAAGGTGAACTCGATGCGCTGCTGCCCGGGGAACTCCCAGGCGACGAGACCGCGTCCCCAGAGCAGATGCGTGCGGGCCTCGATCGTCCGGTCGCCCGAGTAGCCGTAGTCCTGCGAATCGGTGCGGAACTGTCCCTCGTACCACGCCGACAGCTCGACGGCACGATCCGCCACGAGCAACGGTTCGCGACCGCCCCAGCGCAGGCCGATCCGGACGTGGTACGCGAGCTTGTCCTCCGGCAACCTGAAGCCGGCCGCGGTCTCGTCGTCGCGCTGGTAGAACGAGTACCGCGCGGCGTTCCGCACCACGAGCTGCAACGGCACGTCGCCGATGCCGGTGTAGTTCGTCTGCCCGGCCGGCATGGGGTTGAAGAGGTGGTACACCGAGACGTTCGCCTCCGCGCCGTGGCCGGTGAACGATTCTTCCCGCCACAACTTGCCGCCGCGGACCTCGGAGTAGCTGTCGGCGAACCCGCCGCCGGCGAACCCGAAGCCCATGTCCGTGTGCTCGCTGAGCAGCCCGCGCACCCCGAGCTCGGTGTCGAGATAGGTCGGCGCGATCGCCGCGCGCAACGTCAGGTTCGTGCGGAGGAATCCCGGCTGGTTGTGGTAGTAGTAGGCGTAGCCCGCGATGGGGCCTCGGCCCCGGAGCGGCTGGTTGTAGCCGAACTGGATGAGTTGCCGCCGCTCCGGATCGATCTGCGCGAGCGCGACAGGGATCCCGATGACGGAGAAGAACCAGAGCCAAGCGGACGACGACAAACGCACGATGGGGACGGTCCGGGTCGCACAGTCCCCGCGCAAGTGATTAGTCATCGCATCTCGCGGCACACCTCGGCCACGGAACGCATCCGGACCTCTGCACGGACCCGCTCCCGCGACGCGTCGGAGGCGGACCTCCAGCACGCCAGCGCGACGGGGCGGTTCACCGCGGCGTCTGCGTCACCACCACCTTGAGCGAATCGGGCGTGGGGCGAGCAGCCAGCGCGACGGCCGCGGCGGTCTCTTCCAACGGGAACGTGTGCGTGACCAACGACCGCACGTCGAAGCGCCGCGAGAAGACGAGCCGCGCCACCTCCCGCTGGAGCGTGAAGTCGGACGAGTAGCTGCCGGTGAGCGATTTCTCGTCCACGCAGACGCGGGCCAGGTCGATCGGCGTCTCCTTGCCCCGGACGGTGTGCGCGAACAGCAGCACCGTGCCGCCGCCGCGGAGCGCTTCCTGCGACTGCTTCACCGCCGCGTCGCTGGGCACCGCGATCACCGCGGCATCGGCGCCGCGGCCCCGGGTGAGGCGGAGGACCTCGTCCGTCAGGTCGGGCCGAGATCCGTCGAGGGTCCGCCAAGCCCCGGACGCGCGGGCCAAGGTGAGCCGGCGCGGCAACAGGTCCGTCGCGACGACCCGCGCGCCCCGCAGCGAGAGCAGCCGCGTGAACATCAGCCCGATCGGGCCCTGGCCGACGACGAGGACGACGTCATCCGGCAGCAACGGCAGCTGGGCGACCGCCTTGAGCACGGTGTTCACCGGTTCGAGCAGCGCGCCTTCGATGAAGGAGTTCTTCGCCGGGATCTTCACCACGCCGGGCAGGCAGACCGGCATCACGCGCACATACTCGGCGTAACCGCCGCCCGCGGGCTCGAACCCCGCGGTGATCCCCGTGCGCTTGTAGGTCGCGCACTGGGCGAAGGCCTTGTGCCGGCAGGAATGGCAGCGCAGGCAGGGCACGTGATGGTGCAATCCCACGCGGTCTCCGACGCGGAAACCCCGGGCCAAGGCGCCGACCTTGACGATGGTCCCGGCCGTCTCGTGGCCGAAGATGCGCGGGGGCGGCACGGTGCCGTGGTGGATCTTCTTGATGTCGGTCGGGCAGACGCCGCAGGCGGCGACGCGCACCAGGAGATCGCCCGCGGCGACGCGCGGCACGGGCACCTCCTCGGTGCGCAGGTCGTCCACACCGCGGTACACCACGGCGCGCATGGTCTTGGGGATCCGGTCGGTCACGCGACGATTGAAGCGGCAAGCCCGCGCCCGCGCCACGGCGAAGACAGGTCCGCCCGCCCGCCTGCTCCCGGGCCGATCTCCCGCGTTGTCACCGGACGAAGGAACGCTAGTTTCTTCCCATGTCCGGCCCGTCCCATTCTCTCGAGAACGAACTGCGCCTCGCCCGGCTGCGATCGCTCACCCGCCGCGAGTTCTTCGCGCGTAGCGGCGCCTTCAGCCTCGGCGCGGTCGCCATGGCGCAGATGGGGGGCTCGTCCCTGTTAGCGGGGACCGCTGCACCGGCGCCCGGACCGCTCGCTCCCAAGGCCTCGCCGCTGCCGGGCAAGGCGAAGTCCGTCATCTACCTGCACATGTCGGGCGCGCCGCCCTCGCTCGACCTCTTCGACTGGAAGCCGAAGCTGAAAGAACTGCACATGCAGGATTGTCCGGAATCGCTGATCGCGGGACAGAAGTTCGCCTTCATCCGCGGCCGCCCGAAGATGCTCGGGTCTCCGTACAAGTTCGCCCGGCACGGCCAGGCCGGCAGCTGGTTCAGCGAGGCGATCCCGCACATGGCCGGCATCGCGGACGACATCACGGTCGTGCGCTCGATGTGGACGGACCAGTTCAACCACGCGCCGGCGGAGCTGATGGTCCACACCGGCAACATGCGCGCCGGCAGCGCCAGCATGGGCTCGTGGATCACCTACGGCCTCGGTTCGGTGAACCAGGACCTGCCCGGGTTCGTGGTGCTGCTCAGCGGCGGCACCGATCCGACGGGCGGCAAGAGCCTCTGGGGCTCCGGTTCGTTGCCCGGCGTCTACCAGGGCACCCAATGCCGCACCACCGGCGAGCCGATCCTCTACGCGGACAACCCGCCCGGCATGAGCCGCGACAGCCGTCGGCGCACGCTCGACGCGCTCAAGGCGCTCAACGAGGCCGAGCTCCGGCAGTTCGGTGATCCCGAGACCCGGACGCGCATCGAGCAGTACGAACTCGCCTACCGCATGCAGGTCTCCGTGCCCGACGTCTTCGACATCGCCAAGGAACCGGAATCGATCCGCAAGGCCTACGGCGCGAAGCCGGGCGAGGGCGGCTTCGCCAACAACTGCCTGCTCGCGCGCCGGCTCGTCGAGAAGGGCGTCCGCTTCGTCCAACTCTACGACTGGGGCTGGGACATCCACGGCACCGGCCCGGGCGACGACCTGATGGACGCCTTCCCCAAGAAGTGCCGCGACGTCGACCAGGCGGCCGCCGCGCTCATCACCGACCTCAAGCAACGCGGCATGCTCGACGAGACGTTGGTGGTGTGGGGCGGCGAATTCGGCCGCACGCCGATGAACGAGGCCCGCGGCGGATCGAAGTATCTCGGGCGCGACCATCACCCGGCGTGCTTCACGCTCTGGATGGCCGGCGGAGGGATCAAGCGCGGGCACGTCCACGGCGCGACCGACGATTTCGGCTACGGCATCGTGGACGGAAAGGTGACCGTCCGCGACCTGCAGACGACCATCCTGCACCAGATGGGCCTGGACGCCCATGCGTTCAGCTACCGCTTCCAGGGTCTGGACCAGCGCCTCATCGGCCCGACCGGCGAAGGCCGCGTGGTGAAGGAGATCCTCGCGTAGGACGAGCGTCCTCGGACGTGGACGCCTTCACGCGCACAGCTTCGACACCAGTTCGCCGTGGACGTCGGTGAGGCGGAAGTCGCGGCCCTACGAACGGAAGGTCGGCCGCTTGGAGACGAGGCCGGGCAGCCGGACCGCCATCGGGGCAGATCATGCATCCCGGTCGCTCATCGTCTCGAAGTTGCGCGCAGGTCTTTCCTTGGCCCCACACGAGGCGATACCCGCTTCTTTCCTCGACCGCGGGGATCTCGACCGACAGATTCCCACCGATCCCCTATGAACCACTTCATCTCCAGACTGCCGCTCTTGGCCCTCTGCGCCGGCTTGGGCCTGCGATCGGAGGCGGTCGGCCAGATACCCAACGAAGGATTCGAGAACTGGACGGATTGCCTGCCGGACAATTGGGCCAGCCCAAACGTTTGCGGCGTGTTGACGACCCTGACGAAAGTTCCCGCCTCCAACTCGGGCTCTTGGGCCGCTCGCGGGGAGGTCGTCTCCCTTTTTGGGCAGGCGATAGCGCCCTTTCTGCAAAGCGGGGATGAAGGGCAAGGTTCACCGATCTCACAACGCCACAAGTCGCTGCGAGGAAGCTATCGGTTCGATCCGGTCGGGGGTGATCGATTCGCGGTCAACGTGGCATTTTTCCGGGGTGGCGTGGTGGTGGCCCAAGGAGCCTTCGCCAACCCGGCCGCGGCGGGGAACTACACGCCGTTCACCCTGAACATGAACTACGTGTCCGCGGACGTCCCGGACAACGCCACCATCCAGATCACGATCATCGGGCCGGTCACGGGTCCGGACTTCCATGTCGGTTCCGTGATGCACGTCGACAGTCTGGCTTTCACAACCGGCAGCGTTTCCTTGCCGAGCCTTTCATTCCAGCGCAGTGGCGATGCGGTCATCATCAGTTGGCCTGCCGATGTGGTCGGATATCGGTTGCAGTCCACGCCGACCCTGGCTCCGGCGGAGTGGTCGGACGTCCCGAACGTGGTGAACAACAGTCACCAGACCAAGCCGACCGCGACGGCATTCTTCCGCTTGGTCGGGGAATGATGACGGATCGAGATCAGGCTGTGATGTCCTGATCCTCCGCGCCTCAAGCGGTGACCGGGGAACGGCGCGCCGGTCGGCCCGTGGCCCCGGTGGAACTACCAGGTCCTGGCCTACGGCCAACGCAGCCAAGCCGGTCCCGTCCGAAGAGCCTGACCGCAGATCACCGGCCGGTTCACGCGTACAGCTTCGTCACCAGCTCGCCGTGGACGTCGGTGAGCCGGAAATCGCGGCCTTGGAACCGGAAGGTCAGCCGCTTGTGGTCGAGCCCGAGCAGGTGCAGCGCCGTCGCGTGCAGGTCGTGGACGTGGACGCGGTCGTTCACCGCGCCGAAACCGAGCTCGTCGGTCTCGCCGATGATCCGGCCCGGCTTCACGCCGCCGCCGGCGAGCCACACGGTGAAGGCGTCGATATGGTGGTTCCGCCCGGTCTTGTCGCGGCTCTCGCCCATGGGCGTGCGTCCGAACTCCCCGCCCCAAACGACCAACGTGTCGTCGAGCAAGCCGCGCGACTTGAGGTCCTTCACCAGCGCGGCCTGCCCTTGGTCCACCTGATGGCAGACCTTCTCGAGGTCGGTCTCCAGGTTCTCGCCCGGACCGCCGTGGCTGTCCCAGTTGGTGTGGTAGAGCTGCACGAAGCGCACGCCGCGCTCGATGAGCCGGCGCGCCAGCAGACAGTTCCGAGCGAACGACGGTGTGTCCTTCTCCACGCCGTACAGCGCCAGCGTGGCGTCGGTCTCGCCGCGGAGGTCCATCGCCTCGGGCGCGCTGGTCTGCATCCGGTAGGCCATCTCGTAGGCGGCGATGCGCGTGGCGATCTCCGGGTCGCCGGTCTCGGCGAGGCGCTGGAGGTTCAGGTCCTTCACCGCGGAGATCGTCCGGCGCTGGCTCACGTCGCCGATGTGGTCGGGCGTTGTGAGGTCGAGGATGGGTTCGCCCTGGCTGCGCACCGGGACGCCCTGGTAGCTGGTCGGCAGGAATCCGCTGCCCCAGTTCACCGCGCCGCCGCGCGGCCCGCGGGGCCCGCTCTGGAGCACGACGAACCCGGGCAGGTTGTCTGCCGCGCTGCCGAGCCCGTACGTGGCCCACGCCCCCATGCTCGGCCGGCCGAACTGCGACGAGCCGGTGTTCATGAAGAGCTTCGCCGGCGCGTGGTTGAACACATCCGTCGCACAGGTGCGGATGAAGCTCACGTCGTCCACGATCCCCGCCGTGCGCGGGAACAGCTCGCTCACCCACATTCCGGACTGTCCGTGGCGGCGGAAGGCGCGCTTCGATCCGAGCAGCTTGGACTTGTCCTTGAACGAGCTGTCCATGAACGCGAACCGCTTGCCCGCGAGGTACGAATCAGGGATGGCCTGGCCGTTGAGCTGCGCGAGACGCGGCTTGTGGTCGAACAGGTCGAGCTGCGACGGGCCGCCGGCCATGAAGAGGTAGATGACGTTCTTGGCGCGGGCCGGATGATGCGGCGGTTTCGGCGCGAGCGGATGCGACGCGGCCGGTGCCGCGGAGAGGGCGCCGCGGTCCAGCAACGAACCGAGCGCGATGGAGCCGAGCCCGAGCCCGCAGCGGCCGAAGAAGTGGCGGCGGGTCAGATGAAGGAGCGGGTCGGTGTTCATTCCCTTGTGATGGTCTCGTCAAGGTTCAGCAGCACACGGGCGAGGGTCGTCCAGGCCGCGACCTCGTCGCCCTCGCGCCGCTCTTCCGCGAGGAGCGCGGCCAGACGCTCGTGTTCGGCGGGGTTCGGAGGACGCGCCACGCAGAGACGGAACGCGTGGTCGATCCGGTCGGGCCCCTTCGCCTCGCGGACGACGCGTAGCGCGAGGGACCGCGCCAGCTCCACGAACGCCTCGTCGTTCAAGAGCGTGAGCGCCTGCAGCGGCGTGTTCGAGCGCATCCGCCGCGTGCAGGCGCTGAAGGCGTCGGGCGCATCGAAAACCGCCAGCGCGGGATGCGGTGTCGCGCGCCAGAAGAACGTGTAGAGCCCGCGGCGGAAACGGTCCGCTCCCGTGCTGGCCTTCCAGTCGCGCCGCGATTGTCCGAGCGCCATCACGCCGTCCGGCTGCGGCGGGAACACCCCCGGCCCGCCGATCCTCGGGTCGAGCCGGCCGCTCGCCGCGAGCGCCACGTCGCGGACGATCTCCGCGTCGAGCCGCAGCCGGTCCTGCCGCGCGAGCAAGCGGTTCGTCGGATCCTTCTCCGCGAGGTCCGGACGCGCCTTCGACGACCGGCGGTAGGTGTCGGAGGTCACGATGAGTCGGTGAAGGCGCTTCAGGGACCAGGATCTGGCGTCTGGAGTCTCGGGTCTGGGATTTGGGGCCCGAGGACCGGCAGCCTGTTCTTTCCCAGACCCCAGATCCCAGACCCCGGACGCCGGTTTCATCAGCTCGACGGCCAACCAATCGAGCAGCTCAGGATGCGTCGGAGGGATGCCCTGCGTGCCAAAATCGTTCTCGGTCTCGACGATCCCGCGACCGAAGTACTGCTGCCAGACGCGGTTCACCGCCACGCGCGCGAACAGCGGATCCGCCGGATCCACCAGCCAGCGCGCGAAGTCGAGGCGCGTCGGACGCGCGACGCCGTCCTTGCGCGCCGGGAACGGATGGAGCACCGCGGGCGTGCCCGGCGACACATCGGGACCGCGCCGGGTGAAGTCGCCCTTGATGAACACGTACGCCTCGCGCGGCTGCTTGCGCTCGGCGAGCACGAGCGTGGTGGGGATCTTCGGCTCGTCTCGCCGCGCCGCGCGGAGCCTTTCCTCGATCGCCCGGTAGCCGGCATCGGTCCGGCAGTGCGCCTCGCGGACGAGCTTCACCTGGGCCGGCTTGCGGTCGGCGGGGAGCAGTCCGAGCACGTTGCGGACCTCGAGTGGGAGCTTGGCCCGGGCTTCCGGCGTGAGGCCGGATTCCCACCGGGCGAACATCGGCTCCAACGCCGTCGCCGCCGCGTCGAGCTCGTCTTGGATCGGACGCGTCCGCTTCCGCACGGCATCGCGCGCGGCGCGATCGGCCGGTGTAGCGGCCTCGATGGATGGCTCGTCCTGGTCGTTGAAGAAGGCGAAGATCTGGAAGTACTCGCGCTGCGAGATCGGGTCGAACTTGTGGTCGTGACAGCGAGAACATCCGACGGTCAGGCCGAGCAGCGCTGTGCCGGTGGTGTCCACCCGGTCGATCACCGATTCGATGCGGAACTGTTCCGGATCGATGCCGCCCTCCTCGTTGATCTGGGTGTTGCGGTGGAATCCGGTGGCGACGCGGAGATCCTGGTTCCGGGCCGCCGCCGCCGGGCCAGTCGCCCCGGCGGCCGCATCGGCCAACAGGTCGCCGGCGAGTTGTTCGACGACGAAGCGGTCGAACGGCTTGTCGTCGTTCAACGCGCCGATGACCCAATCGCGCCA
Source organism: Verrucomicrobiota bacterium (assembly GCA_031384285.1). Classification (GTDB taxonomy): domain Bacteria; phylum Verrucomicrobiota; class Verrucomicrobiia; order Limisphaerales; family UBA9464; genus CAIVQB01. Next base: position 9,632 of record JANNAJ010000286.1, on the reverse strand, counting down.
GGGCCATATCGTGCGCGGGGCATCGATGCTGTAGCCGTTCGAATCGGCGTAGCGTGCGATGTCGAGCCACCACCGGGCCCAGCGCTCGCCGTGGTGCGGCGAGGCGAGCAGCGCGTCCACCGTGCGCTCGTAGGCATCCGGCCGCGTGTCGGCGAGGAAGGCGTCGACCTCCGCCGGCGTCGGCGGTAGGCCGGTGAGGTCGAGGCTCACACGCCGCAGAAGCGTGATGCGATCGGCCTCCGGCGAAGGCGCGATCGCGGCCTGGTCGAGCCGCGCGAGGACGAAGCGGTCGATCGGGTTGCGGACGCGCGACGGATCGGCGACCGCAGGCAACTCAGGACGCTTCGGCGGAACGAACGCCCAATGCACATTCACGCCGGGCTTCTCTTCCGCCGGCACCGCGGCACCGGCGGCGACCCAGCGCCGCAGGACCGCGACCTGTTCCGGCGCGAGCGGCGGTTTCTTGTAGGGCATCCTCTCGAGGTCGTCGTGCGGGCCGTCGGCCACGAGGAGGGCCAGGCTCTCCGACGGCTTCCCCGGCACGAACGCCGGACCGCGTCCGCCGCCCCGGAGCGCGGCGACGGCGGTGTCGAGCCGCAGCCCGGCCTTGGGGCGGTCCGCCCCATGGCACGACACGCAATGCTCGGTGAGCACCGGTTTGACCTCGCGCAGATAGTCCACCTCCGCGGCCAGCCCGGCCGACGCGAGGCAGACCGCGGACGCGGATTTCCAGAAAGGGGACATCGCCGGCCCAGGATAGCCGTCCTCCCGGTCGGGACCAGTCCGGAGTCCGTCCCGTCGGCGCGGATTTGACCGCGAACAACGAACGCCGACGATGGCCAGGTCGGCGCGGACGCATGTCCGCGAACCGATTCACCGGGCCGCGGTCTTCAGCTCCTGGAAACGGCGGCGCAGCGCGGCGAGCCGGGCTGCGTGGGCGGGGCCCGCTGCCAGGTCGTTTTCTTCCTGCGGATCGGCGCGCAGGTCGAAGAGCTGCTCCGTCCCGAAGTCCGGCCAGAGGATGTATTTCCAATCCCGTCGCACCAACGCCTCCGAGGACGGGATCCGGTTGGTGCTGGTGAGGGTGGGATGCTCGTAGAAGAACTCCGTGCGCCAGGCGGGCTGCCGCGGGGCGAGATAGCGCGGGGCGAGGTCCCTGCCCTGCATGGCGCGCGGCGCCTTGATGCCGGCGGCGGCGAGGAGGGTCGGCGCCAGATCGACGTTCAGCGTGAGATCATCGTTCGTCCGTCCGCGCTTCGTCCGCGCCATGCGCGGATCGCGCACGATGAGCGGCACGCGGATGCTCTCCTCGTGCGGATACCATTTGTCCGCCAGCCCGTGCTCGGCCTGGAAGTAGCCGTTGTCCGTGGTGAAGAGGACCAGCGTGTCGTCGAGCCGACCCTGCCGCTCGAGCTCCGCCAGCACGCGGCCGCAGGTCGCGTCCACCTCGGTGGCGAGGCGGTAGTAGTCCTTCATTGATCCCTGGAAGTGCTCCGGCGTGTCGAAGCGCCAGCGCCAACGCACGCGACCCTCGTTCTGCTCGTTCGCCAGGAAGGACGGCAACCGGCGGAACGACGCGTCCGTCGCGTTGGACGGCACCGGGACGGCCACGTCGCGGTAGAGCGCCATGCTCGCCGGCTGCGGCAGATACTGCCGTGGGTTGCCGTCCTCGGCATGGGTGGCGAAGAAGGCGAGCGTGAGGCAGAACGGTCTTTCCGCAGGTCGCGTGCGGAGGAACTCCAGCGCGTCGTCCTCGTTCTTCTGGGTGACGTGGATCCTCGTGCCGTCCCGGTTGGTGATCCAATGCGTGCCCGAATAGGCGCGGGCGAAGTCGTACTTCTCCGCCGGGAACTTCCCGTTGTGCCATTTGCCGACGTGGCCGACGTGATAGCCGTTCACCCGCAACAGGCCGGGATAGGTCTCCGCCCACGGGGTCTTGAAGGCGTCGAAGGCGCGGTTGCCGTGGCGCGACATCCATTGTCCGGTGAGGAGCGACGCCCGGCTGACGCCGCAGATGGAGGTGGTGACGCGGTTCTGGGTGAAGCGGACGCCGTCGCGCGCCAACTGGTCGAGGTGCGGCGTCCGGACCACGGGATTGCCGGCGCATCCCAGCGAGTCGTACCGCCAGTCGTCGGCGTAGAGCAGGACGATGTTGAGCGGCTTGGCGACGGCGCGCACGTCGGCCACGAGCAGTCCGAGTAGGGCGAAAAGCAGATGGAGCCGGCTCATGCTCAGGGTCCGATCACTTGAACGACGTCCGCGCCGGATCCATCAGCTTGCTCAAGGCCTCGTCGGGACCACCGCCGAATTGTCGCCAATAGCGTTCCTTGAACGGGTTCACCTTGGGCCCGACCGCGGCTTCGTTGACCAGCATCGGCTGCACCTCCTTCCACCACTGATCGTAGGCGGTCCGCAGCTTCGCCGCTTCCTCGGCATGGGCCGCCAGCACGTTGGTCCTCTGCCCCGGATCGGCTTGGAGGTCGTAGAGCTCCGTGTCGTTGACCAAGCTGAACCGTCGGTCGCGGATAGAACTGGACGCGAACTTCGCTGCCGCCACCTGGCCTCGCGGCCAGCGGCCGAAATGGGTGACGAGGAAGCGGTCCGGCCACGATGCGCCGGGGTCCCGGAGCAGAGGCAGCAGGCTGCGGCCCTCGATCTGGCGGCGGGTCGCGGCGTCCAGCCGGATGCCGGCGATCTCGGCGAGCGTCGGGAAGATGTCCAGGTGCGCGGTGAGCGCCGAACAGTCCACACCGCCGCTGAACCCCGCGGGCTAGCGCCAGAAGGACGGCACGCGCGTCCCGCCTTCGTAGGGCGATCCTTTGCTGCCGCGCATGCCGGCGTTGAAGGTGTCCACGCCGACGGTCCCACCGTTGTCGGTCAGGAAGAGGACGAGCGTGTCCTTCTCCAGACCCCAAGCTTTGAGCCTGGAGAGCAGCAGCCCGAAGTTGTCGTCGATGTTCTCGACCATGCCGTAGAACTTGGCGGTGTCGTCCGGGACCGTGCCGGCGTGCCGGCGGAAGTAGTCCGTCGGGCATTGCAGAGGCCCATGAGCGGCGTTCAGCGCGACGAAGGCGAAGAACGGCGCGCGGGCGGTGCGTCGGGTATCGATCCACTTGAGCGCCTGACGGAAGAACACATCGGTGCAGAACCCTTCCGTCTTCTCGAACCGGCCGTTGTGAAGGATGGCCGGGTCCGCATACACGTTGTCCGGAGCGTCCCCGCAGCTGCCCGGGTACGTCTGCCCGATCCCGCCGCCGCCGTGGATGAAGACCTCGTCGAACCCTCTCCGCTCGGGCTGATAGGCGGCTTCGTCGCCCAGATGCCACTTGCCGAAGATCCCGGTGGCGTAGCCCGAGCGTCGCAGGACCTGGGCGAGCGTCGTCGCGCGCAAGGTGAGGCGTTCGCGCTCGAGGATCGTGTGGGTGACGCCGTTCTTGAACTCATGACGTCCTGTCATCAACGCGGCCCGCGTCGGCGCGCAGGTGGGGCTCACATGGAAATCCGTGAAACGCACGCTCTCCTTCCAGAACGCATCCAGCGCAGGGGTCTTGACCAAGGGGTTGCCCAGACAGGCGAAGTCGCCGTAACCCACGTCGTCGGGCATGACGACGATGATGTTGGGCCGGACCGCCTTCGGGCCGGCCATCGCGGGCAGGAGGCCCAGCGCGAACGCAAGGAGCCACGACAAAGGGAATGTTCTCACCGGGATCAGGATGGATGGATGCTGGCGATGCCGACAATCCGTCGCACCTCCGACTCCGATCAGGCGACGACATCGGGGTTCTCCAAGAAGTGGTACCTCGTCCAGGCGAGATCGTCGTGCATGTTGTGGGGCTGTCCCGCGGGTCCAATGGGCCGGGCCAGGGGCGAGCTGGGTGGCGAGAAGCCACCGGAACCTCGGCTCGATCACGTTCTCCGTCACGCCGTCGGCGGACTGCCTCGAAGGGGTCCTCGGCGGGTCTGCCGACGCTGCAACGTGGGCCGCAGGGCGATGGCAGCGGTGCTACTACGTGCTTCCACGTATTCCCGCCTTGGCTCGCGCCGGCTATCCCGATAAGGAAACGCATGCTGCTCGGGCGATCTGGACGCCGGCCCGTCGACGCCGCACCGGATCCGCGCGCGCGGAAATCCTTCCTATGACAATCCGATCGATCCGCAGCCGGTCCGTAATCCTCCCGGCTTCCTTGGTCCTCGCCCTCTGCGCTTCGCTCCTGCCGCAGCGGACCGCCGCCCAAGGCTGGCAACGCGTGGTCAACCGCGCCGATTCGCCCGGATCGGCCGTCGGCGGCGGCGCCGGGAACACGCTCTACGCCGGGTTGACGAGCGGCCACGTTTTCCGCTCCGACGACAACGGCCTGGCCTGGTCGGTGGTCACCAACGGCTTGGTGGACAAGTCGGGGCGGATGCTCCTGCCCAAGGCGTTCGTCGTCACGCCGACCGGACGCGTCCTGCGCGGCGGGGACAACGCGTCATGGGAGAACAAGATCGGTTCCCCCGTCTTCCGCAGCGACGACCGCGGCGCCAAGTGGACCGAGGTGCCGCTGCCCTTCGCCTCGCCGGCCCGAAACCCGGCCGGCATCGGCATCAGCGACATGGTGGCGCACAAGGGAGCGCTCTACTTCTCCGACCTGTTGTCCGAAGGCGTGTGGCGGAGCGGCGATGACGGCGCGACATGGACCGCCGTGGGCGGACAACTGCCGTCGCCGCCGTTCATCGGCTTCGCCAAGACCTACTACGCGCTCGCGAGCACCGGCGACGCCTTGCTCACCGTCCAGGCGTCAAAGGGCGTCTTCCGTTCGACCGACGGCGGCACGACCTGGGCGCAGGCGGTGGAGGGCATCCCGGGCGTGGTGGACAGCCCGCTCGTGGGCGGCCGCACCTGGAGCGGTACCGATGTCGTGGGCACGCCCGACGGGACGGCCTTCGCCGTCTCGGACGGCCGGCTCTACCGCAGCCGTGACGGCGGCGCGTCCTGGGCCGAGGTCGGGCAAGGGATCCTGCAAAGCCCGAACCCCTTCGCGCCCTCGATCATCCAGCCCTCCGCGCGCAAAGTGGAGCTGCTGGGCGACCGGGTGTTCGTCTCCACCTCCGACGGCAACCCGCGCTTCTTCGAGGGCACCGCCTTGGGCGAATCATGGACCGAGCTGCCGCGCATCACGGACAACGCCGACAACGGGAGCCTCCTGGCGCAGTCCTTCGCCGCGCACAACGGCGCGCTCTACTTCGCGGGCAACAAAGGCATCCACCGGATCGACCTTGCGACCGCGGTCCGCACCAGCCTACGGCCGGTGGTGTCGACCACACCCGAAGCCCCGTTCTTCGCCAACGTGGGAGGGACGGTCAGCGCCACGGCCCGCGCGCGCGGCACCGCGCCGTTCACCTACGAATGGCGGCTCAACGATGCCCCGCTCGCCGGCCAGACCACGTCCGCGCTGAGCTTCACCGCCACCGGCACCAACCAATCCGGCACGCTCAGCGTGGTGGTGGGCAATTCGGCCGGACGCGTCACCAACGTGCTCGGCGCGCTCACGGTCGGGTTGACCGGACCGGGCCGGCCCGATTTCTCCTTCCGTCCGCAACGGTCGGGCTCGGTGACGACCTTCGCTTTCGGGCCGGACGGCTCGGTGTTCTATGGCGGTCCCTTCAGTTCGCAGCTTGAGGCGTATACCGGCGTGCGGCACACGACCGCCGACGGACAGATCGATCCGGGGTTCGTCACCGGCGCGGTGATCGGGACCGGCTCCGGACCCGGGCTCTCGGTCGGGACACCCAGCGCGCTGCTCCCGCTCGGTGACGGTTCGGTGCTGGTGGGAGCGACCGACACTTCGGACGGCCAGCGATATTACCGCCGGCTGCTGCCCAGCGGCGCCATCGATGCGACCTGGCCGTGGCCGGCAGAAGTCGCCGGCGGTCCGCGGAAGATCGTGCGCCTCGCGGACGGGAAGTTCCTGATCGCGGGCGGCAGCGTCGGCGGTATCCGCCGGTTGAACGCCGACGGCACGTTCGACCCGGCCTTCCAAGGCCCGGCCAGCATCGGCCGGTTCCAGTTCAACTACGTGAGCGATTTCGCGCTGTTGCCCGGCGGGCAAATCCTCATCGTCGGAAGGTTCAGCGAAGTGGACGCCACGACACGGGTCGGCATCGCCCGGCTTCTTCCCAATGGTGCGCTGGACCGTTCTTGGGTGCCGGCGCAGTTGCCGTTCAACAGCACCACGGTCAACGCGCTGGCGGTGCTGACCGACGGGAAGATCCTCTTGGGCGGAAGCTTCACCACCGTGGGCAACCAACCGCGCCGCGGCCTCGCGCGCCTGAACGCCGACGGTTCGCTCGACCCGTCGCTCGGCGACATCATGCCCAACATCTCGCCCACGCCGGTGGTGAACGCGATCGCGGTGCAACCGGACGGCAAGTTCTGGGTGGGCGGCACCTTCTTCGCGTTCGCGGGGCGCAACTACCTCGTCCGGCTGAACGCCGACGGCACGCTCGACACCGGGATGCCGGACATCGGCCTCGACGCCTTCGACCGCGGCACGGTCAACGCGCTGACGTTGACCGCCGACGGACGCCTGTGGATCGGGATGCCCTCGGCTGTGATCCGCGGCCAGACCATCGGGCAGCTCTTCCGCATCTTCACGGACATCACCGGCCCGACGCTCGGCTACGCGGGTTTCGACCAGATGCCGGACGTCGGCACGCCGGTCACCTTGCGAGGCACGGTGACCGGCCCGTTCACCGGGCTGCAATGGCGCTTCAACGGCACGCCGATCGCCGGGGCGACCGCGCTCACGTTGCCGCTGGGCAACGTCACGCTGTCCGACTCCGGCAACTACGACCTCGTCGTCACCTCGGCCGGCGGCACCCACACCAGCGTGCCGGCGAACGTGCGCGTGCGCGGCCCGGTGGTGATCGACCGGCCGCCCGCGCCGCTCGCGGGAGTCGTGTCCAACAGCGTGACCTTCTCGGTGAGCGCCTTCGGCAAGCTGCCGCTCGCCTACCAGTGGTTCCGCGATGGCGCGGCCCTCGCGAACGCGACCAACCGGACGATCACGCTGACCAACCTGCAGTTCTCCATCGCCGCCGACTACTCGGTGAAGGTGACCGGTGGCGACAACTCCACCGCCACGAGCGAGCCGGCGTTCCTGACGGTGATCCCGCCACCCGGCGCGCCGAACGCCGACTTCCGGCTGCGCCTGTTCCCGCTGCCGTTCAACGAGCGGAGGCTGGTGAACGATGTCCGGCCGCTGCCCGACGGACGCATCTTGGTGGCGGGCAAGTTCGCCACCGAGACCAACGGGCCCGCGACGATGCTGGCACGGCTGCTGCCCGACGGCTCGGTCGACCCCAGCTTCAGCTTCAGCTCCGTCGGTCTGGAATCCTTCCTCTCGCTCGTCGTGCAGCGGGACGGGCGGATCGTCGTCCTCGTGCGGAGCAGCGCGGGCGGCGGCCCCTTCTTGGTGCGACGTCTGAACGCCGACGGCTCGCCGGACCCGAGTTTCCCGGAGCCCGGGATGAACGCGCCATCGAGCATCAGCCTCGCTCCCGACGACGGCATCATCGTGGTGCACCAAGCCGGCCTGACGCGGCTTTCGCCGGACGGCGTGCCGGATGCCGCGTTCGCCACCCGGGCCAAGTTCGACTCGCCGCCGGCATCCATCTCCATCGATGCAGCGGGCCGGATCTACGCCGGCGGGTTCTTCAACACCGTCGGCGGTCAACCACGACGGCAACTTGCTCGGTTGCAGCCGGACGGCAGTCTCGATGCGACCTTCGCCCCCACCAACGCTCTCAACGCCGTGGTCACGGCCTTGGCCGACGGCGTGTTCGGGCTATCCGCCAATGGTTTCACTCGCTTCGACAACACAGGCCGGGTCGATCCCAACTACGCTTGGAGCTCCGGCTTCGCCGTGATGGACCTGACCGCGGACGGCGGCCTGGTCGGGGTGCTGCCGACCACATTCGGCGAAGGCGTGATCCTGGATCCCGACGGCACGGATGCTTCCCCGGTCAGCCGCATGAAGGTCCCCGCCTCGTTCGGAGGCTACAAGGTCCTGCGGATCGCAGCCGACGGATCGATCTGGCTGGTGCTGGGTTCCAACAGCGGGTTCGACGCTGATCCGGCAACGCTGCTCTACAAGCTGAACGGCACCGTCACGCCGCTCGCGCTGGTCACGCACCCATCCTCGCAGACCGTCGATGCCGGGACCAAGGTGACTCTCAACGCGACCGCGACCGGCACCTCCAAGGTCGCGTACCAATGGCAGCGCAACGGAGCGGACCTCATCGGCGAGACCAACGCCACGTTGGTCCTCAACAACGCCCAACCGGCCGCGAACGGCGACTACGCGGTCGTGGTCCGCAACCGCTCTGGATCGCAGACCAGCCGCGTCGCCACGCTCGTGGTGCTGGCCGCACCGGAGATCCTCGTCCCACCTGGCAACGTGGAGCTTGGATTGCACGACACCTTGCGGCTCTCGGTGACGGCGCGAGGTGTGGCGCCGTTGACCTATCAGTGGCGGCGCAACGGCGCGGCGTTGCCCGGTGCGACCTTCGCCAGCTACACCAACCGCGCCGTGGTGCTCGGTGATGCCGGCACGTATGACGTGGTGGTCGGCAACGCGCGGGGATCCGCCACCAGCACGCCGTCCACGGTGTCGGTGGTGGTGCGGCCCGGCGCGGTGATCGGCAGATTTCCGGTCAACGCCGGCAGCACCCTGGGAGTCACGGAACTCAACGTCCTGCCCGACGGCCTCTACCTGTCGGCGGGAGGGGCTTACAACCGGTTCGGCGAGATCCAGTTCAATCTACCCTACCCGGATGGCGGTGCCTCCGTGGTGAGGGACCGCGTTGCCGTGGATGCCACCACCGGCCGGATCTACCTGGGGCCCACCCATCGGGTGAGGGCGTTCGAGATGGATGGCTCGATCGTGCCCGACTACGCCGGACCCAACGCCAATGTCCGCTTGGTCCGTGTGGAGGCGGCCGGGACGGTCCTGGAAACGACCGAGTCCAATCTCGCGCTGCAACGACTCGACGGAAAGGGCGCCGTCGTGCCCGGTTTCGCCCCCGCGGTGACGCCGGGACCGGATGCGTTGCCGCTACCGAATGGAAAGATCCTGGTGCTCGCGGACACCAAGGTCGTGCGGCTGAACGCCGACGGCTCGCTGGACCCGACCTTCAAGCCTTCCACCAACGTCTTCCGTACCGAGGCCCGTGCCGAGCGGTTGGCCCTCGACCGGCAAGGGCGGTTCTTCGTCATGGGCGGTTTCGAGTCCTACAACGGTCAACCCCGCTCGCGCCTCGCACGGTTCTTGGCCGACGGGACGCTCGACCCGGCGTTCGTGCCGGCGGTCATCAACGGGGAAGTGATGGAACTCGCCGAGCAGGTGAACGGCAAGCTGGTGATCGTGGGCGCGTTCACGCAGGTCGGCGGGTTTCCGCGCAGCCTCATCGCGCGGTTGAACGCGGACGGCTCGCATGACCTGAGCTTCGATCCCGGAACCGGTCTCACCAACGGTGGAGGCCAGAACATCGCCTACGACGTCGCCCTCCTGCCCGCCGGCGAGATCCTCGTGGCCGGCACCTTCACCCAGGCCGATGGCATGCCGCGCAATGGACTCGCCTTGTTCACCGGC
>JANNAJ010000272.1:0-2723 GCA_031384285.1 Verrucomicrobiota bacterium | reverse complement strand
TTCCCGCGGATGGATCAACTGCCACTTCAGGTCGTTCTCCGGAGAGATCTGGTTGAACTGCCGTTGGACGAGGGCGACGTCCTTGTCGACCTGCTCCTGGCTCCGGCGGCCACCGCCGGTCCCGGTGGCTTGGCTGCGATCCAACGCCGTGCCCACCAGGAAGTTGTCGGCGAAGGCATCCTTCAGCGTCCTGGCCGCGTCGTCGGACCGCGCCGGCGAGCCGAGCGTCAGCAGCACCGCCAAGAGCGGACCGACGCCAAAGTGACGGACTGAGTCGAGGATGTTCACTATTGATATCGAGACCGGTGAGCGGGTTCCGTTCAGCGGATGCGCCGTCAAAAACAGCTACGGGGCGATCGGTGGAGCGGAATGGACCGAGACGAGGCCGTCGCCACGGACGACGCCTCAGGGAGCCACCTTGATCTTCACGTCTTTCAACGGGACTCCGGCTTTGTCGGTCAAGCGCAGGGCCCCCTGCCAACTGTTCTGTTCGTTGATGACCTTGAACACGATGACATTGACGCCCTTCTTCAGCGTCACCTTTCCTTTGTCGCTGTCGAGCGCCAGCGGACGGGCTTCGGTGACCGCGTAGATGTCCACTCCGTTGAAGTAGATGCGTCCCTGGTCGTTGCTTCCCACGGTCAGGATGACCCCGGGCCGCTCCACGTCACACTCGATGTAGGTGACCATGTAGCCGGCCACGTGGTCGTTCTGGGACTTCAACTGGGCGTTGAAGTCGAAGAAGTGGTTGGTCGCGGTGACGTGTCTCCAGGTCCATTCCTTGCCCCGCAGGGCCAGGGTATCCCCCGCCTTGGGCTTCACGGCGGCTTCGCCCGGGATCTGTTCCGCGAGGATCAGGTCCGCCGCGACGCCCCCGGCCGGGAGGGGGATCGGGGCGAGCATGACCCAGTCGCGGATGTATCCTTCCGGATCAAGACCCGGTGTCTCCGCCGCCGGCGCATCCGTGAGACACAGACCGAGAGCGGCGACCGACACGAAGGAAGTGAGGCGCTTGTCCATGATCATTCAAAGTTGTCGGCTTTCTTGACCGGCACCGTCACCCCGTCCTTGGGGGGCGTGGTCAGAGTGGAGAGGAAGGCGAGGATGTCAGCGAGTTCCTGCTCCTTCAGCAGCATGCCGAGCGGCGGCATGGGGGAGATCGGGAGGTTCTCGAATCCCTTGGCCAGTTTGGCGTTGGGATCCATGAGGCTTTCCAGGATGTAGGCGCGGTCGCTACGGACCGCGATTCCGTCGAGGATCGGGCCGACGTCGCCTCCCTTGCCCTTGACCGTGTGGCAGGCGGCGCAGGCGGCGGTGGGGCTGCTGTGGAACAACTCCTCACCCCGCTTGGGATCGCCCGCCGTGATCTTGACCTCGTTTTCCCCGACGCCAGCGACCTTGTGGACGCGTCCCAACAGGGTCACCGAATCGTTCAGGAACGGATCGCTGAGGTTGATCGGGGCGCGCGGAAGTTGGGCGACGACCGTCTGGATCTCCGGGATGGTAGGGAACTCCAAGAGCTTCACGAATGCCGCTTGGCGCGTGATCAGATCCGGATCCTGGATCACAGGACTGCTGAAGAACAACTGGCGGCCCGCATCGCTGGCCGGCAAGGCGCGGATCGCGTTCCGCCGCACGGCGGGATCCTTGTCGAGCAGGGCCGCTTGATGGGTGGCCTTGTCGAGTTCCCCGAGTCCTTCGAGCGACCACAGGGCGTGGATGGCTCCCGTTCCGCCCGTTCCTGAGCGCACCCGCTTCCTCAAGGCCGGGACGGCGTCCGTCCGCCGGTTGTCCACGAGCAACCGTTGCGCGGTAAGGCTCCAGAACTGGTTGCCGCTCTCGAGAGCGGACACGAGTTCGGAGGGCTTCGCCCCGGCGAGCGAACGGATGGCGCTCTTCGGGCCATCCTTCCACACCACGCGATAGATCCGGCCATGGGATTCATCGCGCAGATCGTTCTCCGTCATGTAGGCACCCCCGCGCCCGGTGGTGGCCTTGATCCCCGCCGACTGCGTGCTGGGCGTGGGATTGTGCTGGATGACGAAGCTGTAGAAATCGATCACCCACACCGCGCCGTCCGGACCGACGTCGGCGAAGATGGGCGACATCCATTCATCGCTGCTGGCGAGGAGGTTGAAGCCGTCGCTCGCATGGTAGCCGCCGCCATCGGGCCGGATATCCATGACTCCGATGAGCTTGGCGGTCGGTTCCGTCACCAACGCATTGCCTTGCAGCCGGGGAGGCAGCGCATCGCTGTCCATGAAGGCGTGTCCCGCCGCTGCCGTGTAGCCGCCGAAATTGTCCACCATCCGCACATTGGGCGTGTTGGGATGCATCCGCATCCCGGGCGCCATCGATCGGGCGGATTGCAACCGGCGCACGTCGGCTGCCGGAGCCTCCGGGGCGTTGTCCGGTCCGATCCGATAGCCCGGACGAAACCCGCCCACGCCGCGGCGGAACGAACCCGGCTGCGTGGGATCCAGGATGTTCGCAGGGAGATAGCCGTAGAACGTGGGATTGCCATTGGCCGTGGAACCGAAGGTGTCGCCCGCGGCGTTCTGACCGAAGCCCCAGGTGTTGTTGTTGAACTGATGCAGGAACTCGAGCGTGGAACCATCCGCCTTGAACCGGAAGACGCCCTGGCCGAATTGGAGATCCTTGCCGCCGACCTTGCCCCGGAAATTCGAGTAACCGACCGCGCCGTAGAGCCAGTTGTCGAAGCC
>JANNAJ010000246.1:0-5404 GCA_031384285.1 Verrucomicrobiota bacterium | reverse complement strand
CGCGCGAGCTGGCGGAGCGGTTGCTCGCCACGTTGTCGCCGGACGACCGGCTGGTGGTGACGATGCTCGACCTGGAGCAGCGCACCGCGGCGGAGGTCCGCGAGTTGACGGGCTGGAGCATCACGGGCATCCGTGTCCGGGCCTTCCGGGCGCGGCGCAAGCTGCGGAAGCAGATGGAGCAGTTGCAAGAAGGACCCCGATCATGAGCGGACCGAAGCCATCTTGGGAGCAGCTCGCCCGCGCCGCGCAGCCAACCGCTGCGCGCGCGAAGCCCGGTCCTTCGACGGATTGGACCGCTGCCGTCGCCGCGAAGGCGATGGCCGGCGCGTCGCTCGGGAGACCGTCGCCCTGGACCGTCGTCGCCGCGTGGGCCACGTTGCCCAAGATCGTCCTGCCGCTGCTCGCGCTGCTGCTTGCCGGAGGGATGTGGCTCGGGCCGCGGTTCCTCGGGGGCGGAACTTCCGCGGAGCAGCGCTCGTCGCTCTGGGCGGAGGCGACGCTCCGCCAGCTCAAGGCGTGGCACCCGATGGAATGCGAGGAAGCCGGTGCCATCGGCCAGCTGCTCCAGCGCCGCGCCTCCGAGCTGACGACCACGACCAACGCCGCTGCCGTGCTGGATTCCACGCAGGCCGAGATCGGTCGGCTGCTCACGCCGCCGGAGCGGGCCGCCTTCGAATCCGAGCAGGCGCGGTTGCGGGCGAAATGGTTCCCCGCCCCGGGAAGGAAGACGCCGTGAAGGTCCGGTCCTCCGATCCCGCTCGCCGCGCCTTCACGCTCATCGAGCTGCTGGTGGTGATCGCCATCATCGCGATCCTCGCCGGCATGCTGTTGCCCGCGCTCGGGCGGGCCAAGGCGCAGGCGCTGAAGACCGTGTGCCTCGGCAACACGCGCCAACTGGTGATCGCCTATCTCCAATATGTCGGCGACCACGATGACCGGTTGCCCGACAACTCCACGCCCGCGGGACAACCCGGTCTCGCGGGTCCGGACGCGTGGGTGCAGGGCAACGTGCAGACCTGGACGCCGCTCTACTCGTCGAACCTGTCGGGCAACGCGCTCCACACCTACGCACCGGCCGACGGCGTGTGGCGTTGTCCGGCGAGCAAGGCGTTCGTCATCTCGGCCGACGGCCGGCGTGTGCCGCACAGCCGCAGCTACTCGGTCTCGGCCTGGCTCAACTGCAACTCGCTCACCAACTCTATCAAAGGCGCGCCGCCCATCGCTTCGTCGCTGGTCGGCAAGCTCTCCGGTGTCCGGGCCCCGTCGCGGGTCTTCGTGTGGGCCGAGGAGAACGCGGTGAGCATCGACAACGGCGCCTTCGGCATCCGCGGGCCGGACGAGTTCGCCTGGTTCTGGCATCTGCCCGCGAGCCGGCACGGGCGCAGCGCCACCTTTGCGTCCGCCGACGGCCACGCCGAAGCGCGCACCTGGACCGGTCCGACCGTCGCCCGGCAGAACGAGACCGAGTTCAACGCCGACGACACGCGGACGCAGCGCCCGAACCCCGAGGCCAATCCGACGCTCGCCGTGCCGACGCCGGCGCAAGACCCAGACCGTGTCTGGTTGATGGAGCGGGTGCCCTACGATTGATGCCGGGGCGTCATCGGTCCCGGCATGGAGGCGCTCCGGGAAGGCCCTTCCGTTTCACCGCGCCACCGTGTCGAGCCACTTCGACAAGTGCACCGGCCGATAGACTCGCAGCTGCGCGAGCAGGTTTTCCGGATCCGCCGAGACGAGCACCATGTCCCGATGCTCCGGACGCGTGAGGCCGCCGGCCACCGCGGTCGCCATCTGGGCGAGCAGGCCGTCGAAGTAGCCGCCGAGGTTCACCAGCCCGCACGGCTTTTCGTGGATGCCCAGTTGCGCCCTGGTGAGCACCTCGCAGAACTCATCGAGCGTGCCGAAGCCGCCGGGCAACGCCACGAAGGCGTCGGACAGGTCCGCCATCAGCGCCTTCCGCTCGTGCATCGAACCGACGACGTGGAGCTGCGTCAGGCCCTTGTGCTCGAGTTCGCGCTCCTTCAGCGCGTGCGGCAGGACCCCGATGACCTCGCCGCCGCCGGCCAGTGCCGCGTCGGCGACCGCGCCCATCAGCCCGACGCGTGCGCCGCCGTAGACGAGCCCGATCCCTTCGCGCGCCAGCAGGGCTCCCAGGCTCCTCGCCGCCGCGGCGAATGCCGGATCGCTGCCCAGGCTGGAACCGCAGAAGACGCAGACCCGTTTCATCGCGGAAACGATGATGCGGGCCGGTCGACCGGTGGAACCGAAATCTCCGCACCGCCAGCCCCCCGGTCCGGGGCATCGCGCCCCTCGCCGGCCGCATGCGACAGTTCGCCGGATCGTGACGCGAGCGGCCTTGCCGTGAGGTGCGTCCGTCCAGATTCTCGGCACGCCTGTATGAAGCCAACGTCCACGCTCTCGCTCACCGCCGTCCTGCTCGCCTCCGGTCTCGCGCTGCATGCCGCTTCCTCGGCACCGCTCGCGCCCGGCACCACCTCCGAACGCGTCGGTCGCTCCGGTACAAATCGCACCGTGCTGCCGGTGAACCAGGTCGTCACGCCGCTCGGCCGCCAGGTCGACCTGCCCGGACTGCGCCCGCAGGTGCTCGCGCTCTCGCCCGACGGACGCCGGCTCGTCGTCTCCGGCAAGACGGCCGAGCTGCTCGTGCTGGATCCGGTCAGCGGCGCTGTGCTCCAGCGCGTGCCGTTCCCGGATGAGAAGGTGAACGAGCCTCGGCCGGACGTGGTCTCGCCGAACATCCTCAAGCCGGACAAGGACGGCTTGGTCAGCTTCACCGGTCTCGTCTTCTCGGCCGACGGACGCCGCATCTTCCTCAGCAACGTCAACGGCTCGGTGAAGGTCTTCGCGGTCGCCGCCGACGGCACCGTGTCGCCGTCGCATTCGCTGCCGTTGCCCCACGCCGACGCCCCTCGCCGCAAGGACGAGATTCCCGCCGGTCTGGCGCTCTCGGCCGACGGCGCGAAACTCTACGTCTGCGGCAACCTCTCGAACATGTTGCTCGAGATCGAGGCCGCCACGGGCAGGGTGATACGACGTTTCGACGTCGGCGTCGCCCCGTACGACGTCGTGCTGACGGGCGACAAGGCGTACGTCTCCAACTGGGGCGGACGCCGCCCCGGTCCCGGCGACCTCACCGGACCGGCCGGCCGCGGGACCGTGGTGCGCGTGGACCCTGTCCGCCACATCGCCAGCGAAGGTTCCGTCAGCGTCATCGATCTCAAGGACGGCAAAGGCACCGCCGAGATCCTCACCGGCCTGCACGCCAGCGCGCTCGCTCTCTCGCCCGACCGCCGATATCTGGTCTGCGCGAACGCCGGCTCCGACAACCTGAGCGTGATCGACACGCGCACCGACAAGGTCGTCGAGACCGTCTGGGTGAAGGCCAAGCCCAGCGATATCTTCGGCGCGTCGCCCAACGCGCTCGCCTTCGACAAGAAGGGCAGAACGCTCTATGTCGCCAACGGCACGCAGAACGCCGTCGCCGTCATCGGCTTCGATCCGGGCGACCGCGAATCCAAGCTGACCGGTTTGATCCCCGTGGGCTGGTTCCCGGGCGCGCTGGCCTTCGACGCCGTCCGCGGGGTGCTCGCCGTCGCGAACATCAAGGGCCACGCCGCGGTCCCGAAGAAGGACAACGACGGCAAGACCGGCTTCAATTCGCATCAGTACAACGGCTCGGTCTCGCTCGTGCCGTTGCCGAAGAAGCGCGACCTGCCGAAGCTTTCGGAGACGGTCATGCGCAACCTTCGCCGCGAGGCCATCGTCGCCAGCAAGCTGCCGCCGCGTCCCGGCCAGCCCGCGCGCCCGGTGCCCGAGCGCATCGGCGAACCGAGCCCCATCAAGCACGTCGTGTACGTGATCAAGGAGAACCGGACCTACGACCAGGTCTTCGGCGACATCAAGGAAGGCAACGGCGATCCGGCCCTGTGCATCTTCGGCGACCACGTGACGCCCAACCAGCACAAGCTCGTCCGCGAGTTCGTCCTGCTCGACAACACCTACTGCTCCGGGATCCTCAGCGCCGACGGCCACCAGTGGAGCACGACCGCCTTCTCGACCGACTACATGGAGAAGTCCTTCGCCGGGTTCCCCCGCAGTTATCCCGACGGGATGGGCGAGGACGAGGACGACGCGCTCGCCTACTCGCCCGGCGGATTCCTCTGGGACAACGCGCTCAAGCACGGCAAGACGCTGCGCGACTACGGCGAGTTCGCCGCGCCCGCGGTGAAGTGGCGCGACCCGAAGCGCAAGGGCTCGCCGCAGTTCATGGACTGCTTCCGCCAGTGGAAGGGCGAGTCGGACGACGTGCTCTTCTCGAGCTACCCCATGGTCGCCTCGCTCAAGCCGCACATGCCCACCAACTACGTCGGCTGGGGCATGGAGGTGCCCGACCAGTACCGCGCCGATTTCTTCATCCGCGAACTCAAGGCCGCCGAGGAAAAAGGTGAGTGGCCGTCGCTCATCCTGATCTGCCTGCCGAACGACCACACCAGCGGCACCAGCAAAGGATCGCCCACGCCCGCCTCCTGCGTCGCCGACAACGACCTCGCCTTCGGCCGCATCGTCGAGGCGATCTCGAAGAGCCGGTTCTGGCCGGAGACCGCCATCTTCGGCATCGAGGATGATCCGCAGGCCGGGTGGGACCACGTGAGCGGCTACCGCACGACGGCGTACTGCATCAGCCCCTACGCCAAGCGCGGCGCGGTGGTGTCCACGCAGTACAACACCACCAGCCTCATCCGCACGATGGAGCAGATCCTCGGGCTGCCGCCGATGAACCAGTTCGACGCCAGCGCGACGCCGATGTCCGAGTGCTTCACCGACCGGCCGGACTTCACGCCCTTCACCGCCGTTCCGAACAACATCCCGCTCGACCAGATGAACCCGGCGCCGCAGGCGATCAACGATCCGGTGCTCCGGCGCGACGCCGAGGTCTCGGCGAAGCTCAACTTCCGCGAGGTCGACAAGGCGCCGGAGGACGTGCTCAACCGCATCCTTTGGCACGCGATGAAGGGCAGCGCGATCCCCTATCCCGAGTGGGCGGTGACGAAGGACGCGGACGATGACGACGACGATAAGTGAACCGTCCCCGTCCGCCCCGTCACAGCTTCGCCAGCGCCTTGCCCTCGCGGCGTTGGATCAACGCCTCGATCTTCGGCACGTACATCTGCGTCTCCGCCGACAGGCCGGATGAGATGTGGTCGAAGCTCTTGACCTTCGACTTCGCCAGCAGCCGGCGGACGCGCCCGTCGCCGGCGTTGTAGGCGGCGAGCGCCAGCGGCCAGTCGTGGAACTCGCCGTGCAGCGTGCGCAGGTACCTCGCCGAGGCGCGTGCGCTTTTCTCGGCCTGGAACCGTTGGTCGGTCGGCCGCATCGCCAGGCC
>JANNAJ010000240.1:0-2879 GCA_031384285.1 Verrucomicrobiota bacterium | reverse complement strand
CATGAGCGATCCCCTTCCCCGTCCGTTGAGCCGCCGGGATCTCTTGCGCGGCATCGCCGGCATCGGTGTCGGGGCCGCGTTCGGCGGCTGCGCCGGCACGCTCCACGACGGGACGGACCGCCCAGCCAAGCCGAACGCCATCACCCGCGAGAACGCCCGGACCGGCACCCGCGACTGGATGCTCACCTCGCCGCGCATCGAACCGACGTCGCGCTATCGCTGCCCGTGGATCGAAGGCTATTGCTCGCATGCACGCGCTCGCGCCAGCGAGACCGTGCGCTTCTTCGTCAGCACCGCCCCCGCGTCGGACTTCCGTTTGGACATCTACCGCCTCGGCTACTACGGCGGGACGGGCGGACGCCACATGACCTCGCTCGGACCGTTCCAGGGCGCGACGCAGCCGGTGCCCGCGATCGGCGCAAAGCGGCTCCGCGATTGCGCGTGGACGCCGTGCGCCGAGCTCAAGATCCCGGCCGATTGGGTGAGCGGCGTCTATCTCGGCAAGCTCACCGCGGAGCAAGACGGCGTGCAGAGCTACATCGTCTTCATCGTGCGCGACGACCGCCGCGCGGACCTGATGTTCCAGTGCAGCGACCACACATGGCAGGCCTACAACCGCTGGCCGGACCAGTTCTCGCTCTACGACGACGGCAAGGACCAATGGTACTGGGGCGGCGGGGTGCAGGTCGGCTTCGACCGGCCCTACGGGAAGTACTGCCAGATCTTCGACGCGCCGTTGAGCACCGGCTCCGGCGAGTTCCTGCTCTGGGAATTCCCGACCGCCTACTGGCTCGAAGCGCTCGGTTATGACGTCACCTACGTCTCGAACCAGGACACGCACGGCGATCCGCGCGGGTTGCGCCGGGCGAAGGGCTTCCTGTCCGTCGGCCACGACGAGTACTGGAGCATCGAGATGTTCCGGAACCTCCAGGCCGCGGTCGCGGACGGCCTGAGCGTGGCCTTCCTCTCGGGCAACACCTGCTGCGGGCGGATCGTCTTCTCGCCGGACGGCCGCGGCGTGCCGGACCGCGTGTTCGAGCGCGTCGGCGTGTTCGGACCGCCCGGCGGCACGCGCGATTTCGTCGCGATGGCCTCGCTCGCGCACGAACGGCCCTACGCCAACGAGCTGGTCGGCGCTCACAGCACCGGACCGGTGACCGGCGGCGCGGATTGGACCTGCCACCAGCCGGACCACTGGATCTTCGCAGGCACCGGGATGAAGAAAGGCGACGGCATCCCCGGCCTCGTCGGCTGGGAATGGCACGGTGATCCCGCGCCGATACCCGGCCTAGAGATCGTCGCGACCGGACCGACACATTCCGCGCCCGGGAAACCGAACGACGGCATCTTCACCGCGACCGTGTATCCCGGGCCGAAGGGCAACTTCGTCTTCAACGCCGCCACGATCTGGTGGGGCGACGGCCTGAGCGCGCCGCCGGGCTACGTGCGCCCGAGCGTCTACACCACACCGCAAGGCCCCGACCCGCGCGTGCAACGCATCACCCGGAACATCCTCACCCGTATGATCGGCAGCTGAGGACCGCGGGTGGTCCGGAAAGGCGGGACGACGGATGCCCCATGCCCACTTCGCGCTTCCCACTTCTCGCGGCGGTCCTACCTTGACGTCATGTACACCACGGAAGCCCTGTTCGATCTCGTCCACACCGAGCACGCCGCGCTTTTCGAAGGCACGCGGTATCCTTGGGAAGTCCTCACGAAGCTCGCCGAGCACATCCGGCTGAACCTCCGTCCCGTCCAGCTCCACCGCGCCGTGGGCCGCGTCCACATCGGCGAACACGTCCAGATCGGCGAAGGCACCGTCGTCGAGGACGGCGCGATGATCATCGGCCCGGCCATCATCGGGAAGAACTGCCAGATCCGCCACGGCGCCTACATCCGCGAGAACGTCATCCTTGGCGACGGCTGCACCGTGGGGAACTCCTGCGAGGTGAAGAACTCCCTGCTCTTCAACGGCGCGCAGGTGCCGCACTTCAACTACGTGGGCGACTGCGTTCTCGGCCACAAGGCCCACCTCGGCGCCGGCGCGGCGCTGTCCAACCTCAAGCTCGACGGCAGCAACGTCTGGGTCGAGGGCCACGACGGCGTGCCGATCGACACCGGGCTGCGCAAATTCGGCGCGCTGCTCGGCGACCGCACCGACATCGGCTGCAACGCCGTGCTCAACCCCGGCTCCATCATCGGCCGCAACTCGCTCGTCTATCCCGCGCTCTCATGGCGCGGCTACCTGCCGCCGAACATGATCGCCAAGCACAAGCACCGCCCCGACGTCATCGTGCGCCGGCCGCGGGAGATGTGAGCCCGTAGGGCAGGCTTTCTAGCCTGCCGGTTCCGGGGACTGTCAGTCCCCAGGACGGTGCGGACATCCAGAGCGCCCCGGACATCCGGGCGTCTCGGCGGACTGGAAAGTCCGCCGAACCGGCAGGCTGGAAAGCCTGCCCTACGCCAGTGCACCACCAACCTCGGATTCGTTCCGTGAGCAGCGCGGCATTGCGGGTGCTTAGCGGAAGACATGAAAGCTCCCCATCCTTCATCCCGGCGCGGGCTGAGCATCTTGGAAGTGCTCGTTGTTGTGGCCTGTCTGCTCGTCTTGGCGGCAATCATCTTGCCTACGGTCTCGTTTTCTCGGACCAAATCCACGCGCATCGGCTGCCTCAACAAACTGAAGAACGTCGGTCTTGCGCTGCGCATCTTCTCGACGGACCACGGCGACCGTTGGCCGATGGACCTGTCGGTGACGAACGGGGGCACGCGGGAGTGGCTCGCCGATGGGAGCCAACTCTGGCGGCATTGGCTGACGCTTTCAAATGAACTCCCCACACCTGAGCTGCTCCTTTGTCCCGCCGATAAGGAGCGTCAGC
>JANNAJ010000214.1:0-2451 GCA_031384285.1 Verrucomicrobiota bacterium | reverse complement strand
GGCGCAAGCTGAAGAACGGCAAGTTCGCGTTGCTCGACACGGGCGCGGTCGAAGAACTGCAGGAGGTCATCCTCGACTGCGCGCCGCAGCAGCGGGCCGGCGCGGGCGAAGCCGGGACGACGCGGTACCGGATGGGCTCGGAGCAGGCGGGGTTCCTCGATTCGACGCTGCAAGAGCAGGGCTTCGCGGTGACGGCACCGGCGACCTGGCGCGACCAGGTCCGCAAGCAGACCGGCGAGACGAAGCTCGTCTGTCCTCCGCTCGGCGACCTGGACGCCGTGCTGCGCCCTTACCAGAAGCATGGCGTCGCGTGGCTGCGTTTCCTCCGCGACAACCATTTCGGCGGCGTGCTCGCCGACGAGATGGGCCTGGGCAAGACGTTGCAGGTGCTGACCCACCTTGATTCCGTCGGACGTCAGGCGATGCCGTCGCTGGTGATCTGCCCGACGTCGCTGGTCTTCAACTGGGCCGCCGAGGCGGTGAAGTTCACCCCGAAGCTGCGGGTGCTCGCGCTCAACGGTCCCGACCGGCACGCGCTGTTCGACCGGATCCCGCAATGCGACCTCGTCATCACGAGCTACGCGTTGATCCGGCGCGACGCGGAGCGGTACCGCGGACTGGAGTTCGACACCGTCGTGCTCGACGAGGCGCAGCACATCAAGAACCGCCAGACCCAGAACGCCGTCGCCGTGAAATCGATCCGCGCGGCGCATCGCCTCGTCCTCACCGGCACGCCGCTCGAGAACTCGGTGCTCGACCTGTGGAGCCTCTACGACTTCCTGATGCCGGGCTATCTCGGCACCGCGCAGGACTTCCGCGAGCGGTACGAGATGCCGATCACCAAGGAGCGGGACGCCGCGTCCATCGCGCGGCTCGGCAAACGCGTCAAACCGTTCCTGCTCCGCCGTCTCAAACGGGACGTGGCGAAGGACCTCCCGGCGAAGCTCGAGCAGATCGCCTGGTGCGACCTCACGCAGGAGCAGGCCGCCGTGTACCAGCAGCTGCTCGCCCACACGCGCAAGGAGGTCATGGCCGCGGTCGGTCAACAGGGCCTCGCCAAGAGCCGGATGCTCGTGCTGACCGCGCTGCTGCGGTTGCGGCAGGTCTGCTGCGACCTGCGCCTACTGGCGAAGAAGGACGACACGGAGGCGAAGGGCCCGGCCGATCCGAGCGGCAAGCTCCAGCTCTTCGGCGAGCTGCTCGACGAGATCGTCGATGGCGGTCACCGCGTGCTCGTGTTCAGCCAGTTCACCTCGATGCTCGCGCTGCTGCGCGAGGAGTTGGCGGCGCGTGATCTGGACCACTGCTACCTCGACGGCTCGACGAAGGACCGCGGTGCGGTGGTGGAGCGGTTCCAATCCGATGAGAAGGTGCCGGTTTTCCTGATCTCGCTGAAGGCCGGCGGCGTCGGGCTCAACCTCACGGCCGCCGACACGGTCGTCCACTTCGATCCTTGGTGGAACCCGGCCGTCGAGGACCAGGCGACCGACCGTGCGCACCGCATCGGCCAGACGCGCGTGGTGACGAACTACAAGCTCATCACCCGCGGCACGGTGGAGGAGAAGATCCTCAACCTGCAGCGCAAGAAGCGCGAGATCATCGCGGCTACGCTGACGGGCGAGGAGGCGTTCACCGAGTCGCTCAGCTGGGACGAGATCCAGGAGCTGCTGGGTTGATCAGTGATGAGTAGTCAGTGATCAGTAGCCGGCCGTACCCGATCGGCGAACGCGTTCTGCTCACTGATTACTGTTTACTGTTTACTGATCACTCTTCCCCTCTGTCCCCTCACGGGATCCTCAGCAGCTCCGCCTGGGTCCAGGAATCCTCGCGCTGCGCGGTCGCGGCTCGGGCGGCCTTGATGGTGGCTTCTGTCACGGGAGGCGCGGCGTGGCCCCATTCGCGGCGGATGTAGGTCAGGGCGTCAGCGATCTGCGGGTCGGTGAGCGCCTCGGCGAGCGCGGGCATGTTGAGCAGGTAGTTCACGCCCTTCACGGAGATCTCGTCGCGGACGCCGTGCAGCACGATGCGCGCGAGGCGTTGCTCGCTGCCGAGCACCCACTCGGAATCGCGGAGCGGTGGCGCCAGGCCTTCTTGTCCGTTGCCGTGCGGCTGATGGCAGGCGCCGCAGACCACGGTGTAGAGCTCCTTGCCGCGGGCGAAGCTCGCCGCGTCGTCGCCTCCCAGCGCGGCGGCGGCGGGCGCGGCCGCGGCCATCCCTTGTTTGCCCGGCCACGCGAGCAACGGATCGATCCGTGCGATGAGGGACTTCACCTCGGTGGAATCGACGGTCCGCAGCTGGGCGACCGCTTTGGGCTCGGTGGGGAACCGGACCGGCCGGACGATCGGCGCCGGTTGTCCGGGCTTCGCCACCGGCACGGTCCCGGCGATGCCGCCGAGGATCGCGATCTGTTGCCAATCGCCGGGCTTCGGCATCGCCGCGAGGTCGAGCAG
>JANNAJ010000198.1:0-3702 GCA_031384285.1 Verrucomicrobiota bacterium | reverse complement strand
GCGGTGGCGTGCTCGGCGCGATCATCTTCTACCTCGTCACCAACACCGCGGCCTGGCTGCTGAACCCCTTCCGCAACCCGGAGTACACCAAGAACCTCGCCGGTTGGCTCGTCGCGCTGACCGCCGGCACCAAGGGCTGGCCGCAGACGTGGGAGTTCTTCCGCAACACGCTGCTCAGCGGCGGGCTGTTCACCGGACTGTTCGCGCTCGCGTGGCGCTTCATTCCGGCCGAATCCCCACAGGAAAAGGGCGAGGAGGCGGAAGAAGGGGCGCAGGCCGAACCGGAGGAGGCTTGAAGGCCAGTGATCAGTAATCAGTATCCAGTGATCAGTGATCGGTCCGCGGAAGCCCCACCATCAGCCCACTGATCACTGACCCACCGATCACTGATCACTAATTTTCCACCGGTCCCCGGTCCCCTCCCCGTTCCATGAAGATCGGCATCATCTCCGACACCCACGGCTACCTCGACCCGAAGGTCTTCGACCTCTTCGCCGGCGTCGGGCACATCCTGCACGGCGGCGACATCGGATACCCGGGCCTCATCCAGGAGCTCGAAGCCATCGCGCCGGTGACCGCCGTGCTCGGCAACAACGACTTCGGGATGGATCTCCGCGAAAGCGAGATCGTGGAACTGGGCGGAAGGAAGTTCTTCGTCCACCACATCGTCAACCCGCGCTCCCTCAGCGACTCGCTCCGGGAACGCTTCGTGCGGGTGAAGCCCGATGTCGTGGTCTTCGGCCACACGCACCAGCCGTTCTGCGAGAACATCGGCAGCACGCTCTTCTTCAACCCCGGCTATTCGGGCAAACCGCGCTTCAAGCTGGAACGGAGCGTGGCGGTGCTCGACCTCGGCGGCGACGAGGTCACGGCAAAGTTCCACGCGCTGTGAGGGAAGGCGCCGGGCCGGGTAGACCCGGGGTCTCCGCAGGATCCCATCTCCCGGAGGTCCGATCAACCCGGCAGGAGGCGGCCCGCGCCGGTGACCTGACAGGCCAGCGCCAGCAATCCGCCGCTGAGCACGCCCGCGGCGAGGTCGTCGGCGACCACGCCCCATCCGCCGGGCAATCGTTGGAGCGCGCCGACCGGCCACGGCTTCCAGATGTCGAACAACCGGAACAGGCCGAACCCGACCACCCAGACCGGCCACGCATGCAGCAGCGCCGAAGCGCTCGGGACGGTCCCGGTCTGGATCCGCGCCCATAGCACCGCTCCGCCCATCGTCAGAGGCAAGGCCACGATCTCGTCCAGCACGACAGATCCCGGATCATGCTGACCGAGGATCCGTTCGGCGCGGCCGCAGCACCAGACCGCGAATCCGGCCGCGATTACGATCCCGACGAAGAAGGAGGGCAACGAACGGGGCCACAGCAGGACGAGCGCCCACGCGACGCCCAGCACCGATCCCCACGTGCCCGGCGCGAACGGGATGCGGCCCACGCCGAATCCTTGGGCGACCCACACGATGAGCTTCGACTTCATGCCTCCTTCGCCGGCAGGCCGCATCACATGTCCTGCAGGTACAGGGCGCGGTTCCGCCACAGGTAGATGCTGCCGCTCAGCAAGGTGAGCGCGACGGCCACCCACTTGGAGCATTGCGCGACGCGGACCGACCACGGCATCCCGAACAGATGCCAGCCGAAGATCCATTCGCCGATCGGGCCCCATTGCGGGTAGCTGAGCACGGTGAGCACCGCCACGATCGACACGATCTGCGAGATGGTCTTGTGCTTGCCGTAGCCCTCGGCCGCCAGGACGACGTTCTTCGAGGCCGCCAGCAGCCGCAATCCGGTGATGGCCAGCTCGCGGCCGACGATGATCACGACCATCCACGCCGGCATCAGGCCGCGCCCGACGAAGGCGATGAACGCCGAGCAGGTGAGGATCTTGTCGGCCAGCGGATCCATCAGGATCCCGAAGTTCGTGATGAGCCCGCGCTGGCGGGCGATCCGGCCGTCGAGGAAATCGGTGATGCCGGCCAGGCTGAAGAACACCAGCGCCACGCTCTCGTGTCCGGGGAACCGCCCGAACATCGCCCCGAGAAAAAGCCCCGTGAGCGCGAATCGGGAGACGGTGAGCTGGTTGGGGAGGTTCATCTGGAACGCGGCCAGCGTGCCCTCGGGACGCCGGGAACGCACGCGGGAAACCGAGGCACAGGAGCGAGCCGGGGGCGGGCCGACCACGCGCCGGCCCCGCCTCAGCCGGAACCATGCGATTGGATCCGGGTGGCACGGCCAACTTGGCCTTTCTCGGCGGCAACTTGCCGCCGAGTTTCGGCACCCGCAACGCGCTCACCAAAGGGTGCATTCCCGGCGCACCCAGAGCGGCGGGCGAGTCGCCCGCCACAACAGGCCGGTGGCCTGTTCCACCCAGACCTCTACTGCATCGTTCCGGCTCAAGGCAGCAGCTTGCCGACCAGCGCGCTCATGACCTTGCCATCCGCGCGGCCGGCGGCCTTGGCTTGGGCGGCCTTCATCACCGCGCCCATGTCCTTCTTGCTGGTGGCGCCGACCTCGGCGATGGCGGCCTTGACCAGTTCTTCGGTCTCCTCGGGCGAGAGCTGCTTGGGAAGGAACTCCTCGAGCACCTTCAGCTCGGCCCGCTCTTTGGCGGCGAGCTCGACGCGTCCGCCGCGGTCGAACTCCTCGATCGAGTCCCGGCGCTTCTTCGCCTCCTTCTGCACCACGGCGAGCACGTCCGCGTCCGGCAAGACGTCCACCTTCTTCTCGATCTGGACGTAGCCGACGGCGGATTTGAGCATGCGGAGCGCGCCGGTGCGATCGGTGTCCCTGGCCAACATGGAGGCCTTGAGTTCCGCGTTGATCTTCTCGATCTGGGTCATGGCGGGAAAGGATGGTCCGAGGGACGGCGGCTGGCGATGCCGATGTGGGCCGGGATTCTTCTCGCCGCGGGCCGGCGTCGGTCGGCCCGGACGGTCAGGTGTCGGACGCCTGGAGCTTGCGCATCTTGTCGCGCACCTCGGCGGCCTTCTCGTAGTCCTCGATCTGGATGGCCTCGTCGAGCACGCGCTGGAGCTTCTCCAGCTCGCTCAGGGGCCGCTTCTTGCGGACCTCTTCGAGCCAATGGCGCAGCGAGGCGATCTCGCCGCTGTTCTCCAGCAGCTCCTCGCGCTCGTTCTCGCGGTAGAACGACTCCAGCTCGGACAACCCCTCCTCGATCGCCTCGATGGCGGCGACGTACTTCTTGCGCTTGATCGCCGCGGTGCCGCGGGCTCGGGTGCGCATCATCACCAGCTGGGGCGCGAACTGCAGCAGCGACCAGGCGAGCTCGTCCGTCTCGGCGAACTCGGCGACGAACTCGAACACCTTCAGGTTGCGCTCGCAGTCCCGCTCGACCGCCGCGTAGTCCTCCAGCTGGAAGTAGCAGATGTAGCGGTGATGGTACTGGATCGACTCCTGCTGGAGCTTGGTGCAGGCCTCGGCATCGAGGTTGAACTCCTCGTCGTCGCCGTCGTTCTCCTCGCGATGGGTCTCGAGCCGGGCGACCTGGAACTCGTGCCACGAGCCGTGGCCCATCGGACGTTTCCCGTCCGGCCGGCCCTCGGCGTTCATCTGCAGGATCCCGAGGTCCACGCGGAGCTGCACCTTCTCGGCGCCGTCCTTGCCCTTGAAACGGCGCGCGACCACCTGGCCCGGCTGGTAGTCCCAGTCGGCCAAGAGTTCGGAGATGTCGTAGCTCATT
>JANNAJ010000157.1:0-2749 GCA_031384285.1 Verrucomicrobiota bacterium | reverse complement strand
CCGAGCCTTCCCCGCCTCCGTTCACACCAGGATCTCGCGGATCACTTTGCCGTGGACGTCGGTGAGGCGGCGGTCGATGCCGTTGTGCTGGAAGGTGAGCGCCTCGTGGTCGAGGCCGAGCAGATGCAGGATGGTCGCGTTGAGGTCGTGGATCGACAGGACGTCCTGCACCGCGCGGCGGCCAAGCTCATCGGTGACGCCGTGGCTCACGCCGCATCGGACCCCGGCGCCGGTGAGGAAGCAGGTGAAACCATCGGGGTTGTGGTCGCGGCCTTGCGCGCCCTTCTGGAACATCGGCATGCGGCCGAACTCCGTGCACCAAACCACGAGCGTGTCCTCCAGCAACCCGCGCTGCCGCAGGTCGGTGATCAGCGCGGCCGCCGGCTGGTCCATGATGGCGGCGTGCTTGTCGTACTGTTCCTTGAGCTTGTTGTGGCCGTCCCAGTTCAGTTCTCCGCCGCTGGCGTAGGCGCCGTTGAAGAGCTGCACGAAGCGCACCCCGCGCTCGACGAGGCGGCGGGCGAGGATGCAGTTGCGGGCGAAGGCGGCCTTCGTCGGGTTCCGCGTGTCGTCCGCTCCGTAGGCCTTGAGGATGTGCGCCGGTTCGGTCGAGAGGTCGCTGATGGCCGGCACGCTCAGCTGCATGCGGGCCGCCAGCTCGTAGCTGGCGATGCGGGCGGCAAGGTTGCCGTCGGCCGGGTTCTGCTCCAGATGGCGCCGGTTCATCTCCTGCAGGAACGAACGCGCGGCGCGGTCCGTCGCCGGCAGGATGTCCGCGGGCGGCGCGAGATTGCGGACCGGTTCCTTGGTGCTGAACGGCGTTCCTTGGAACTCTGCCGGCAGGAATCCCGGCCCCCAGTTGTTGACGCTCGCCTGCGGCACGCCGCGAGGGTCCGGGATGGCCACGAAAGCGGGCAGGTCCTGGTCCTCGCTGCCCAGCGCATAGGTCACCCACGCGCCGATGCTGGGGAATCCGTCCGGCACGAACCCGGTCGAGAGGAAGTTCTCCGCCGGCCCATGCGTGTTGGTCTTGCTGGTGAGCGAATGGACGAAGGCGAAGTCGTCCACCAATCCGCCGAGATGCGGCACGAGATCGGAGATCATCTTGCCGGACCGGCCGCGCGGACGGAACGCGTACTGCGGCTTGGCCAACTCGCCGGAGGGGCCTTGGAACGTGACCGGCGGCCCGCCGGCCAAGGGTTTGCCGTCGTGCTTGATCAGCTCGGGCTTGAAGTCGAACGTCTCCAGTTGGCTCACCGCGCCGGCGCAGAAGATGACCAGCACGTTGCGCGCCTTGGCCGGATGATGCGGCAGACGCGGAGCATACGGCCGCGCCGGATCGATGACCGGACGCGCGGCGGCCAGCAGTCCATCGCCGCCCAGCAGGTCGGCCAGAGCGATGGCGCCGAGTCCGGTGGCGGTGCGGGAAAGGAATCCGCGGCGGTCGAGCAGATGGCGTCCGGTGACGGAGAGGTCGGCGGCGCGCGGATTCATGGCAAGAACAGGAACTCGCTGGAGTTGAACAGGACGCGGCACAGCGTCGCCAGACCGTGCTCGGCGACGAGCGGGACCGCGAAAGCCAGTTCGTCCGGTCCGGGGACCCGTCCGAACGCGAGCTGGTAGGCGAGGCGGGTTTTCGCTGCCGGATCCGCGCCGGGCCCGGCCTCGGTCTCGATCCGCGCCGCGAACGCATTCGCCTCATCGAGCGTGAAGCGGCTGTTGAAGAGGTTCAGCGCCTGGATCGGCGTGGTGGATTGCCGGCGGCGCGCGGTGGTCTGGCCCGCGTCGGGACAGTCGAAGGCGCCGAAGACCGATTCGCGCTCCATGCGGACCTTGTGGGCGTAGACCATGCGGCGGAGTCCTTCGGGCCCGAACGACTCGATCGGCGGGAAGCCGTCCAAACCGCCGCGCGACCGGAACAGGTCGAAGCCGCGTCCACCGGCCTTGAGGTCGAGCCGTCCGCTCACCGCCAACATCGAGTCGCGGATGGTCTCGGCTTCCAGCCGGCGCGACGGGAAGCGCCAGAGCAGGCGCGAATCCGCGTCCTTCGCGAGCGCGGCGCGATCGATCCGGCCGGACCGCGCATAGGTCGCCGAGCCGAGGATGATCCGGTGCAGGTGCTTCACCGACCAACCGGAGCGGATGAATTCGCCGGCGAGCCATTCGAGCAGGTCGGGATGCGTCGGTCGCGCGCCCATCGTGCCGAAGTCGCTGGCCGTCTCCACCAGGCCGACGCCGAAGTGGCCTTGCCAGATGCGGTTCGCCATCACACGGGCGGTGAGCGGAGCGGCCGGGCCGGTGATCCAATCGCCCAACGCGAGCCGGCGTCGCGGATCGGCCGAGTCCACCGGCATCGAGAGCGTGCCGAGCGCGGAGAGGACCGTCGGCGCGACCAGGTCCTTGGGTTGTTCGGGATCGCCGCGATGCAACACGCGCGTGGTCTCGGGCTCGGAGAAGACCCCGGCGTAGACCATCGGCACCTTGGATAGCTCGGCGATGCGCGCGTCGAGGCGTCTGCGTTCATCGAGCAGGCCCGCGGCTTCCTTCGCCTCGTCCGGCGCGAGCCCGGCGATGGAGACCGGGGCAGGGGACTTCGCGGCCGGCGAGAACGGCCGGCGGTCCTCGTCGACCGCGACCTTGCGCCAACCGCCGGTGTCGTCCGCGACCTCGATGCGGTATCGCGTGGGCAACCGGTCGGTGAACTTTCCTTCGCGGTCGCGTCCCCAGACCACGCGGTCGATCACCTCGG
>JANNAJ010000278.1:0-1625 GCA_031384285.1 Verrucomicrobiota bacterium | reverse complement strand
GGACGAGCCTTCCTCGGCGAACGATGCTTGGCGCTGGATTACTTCACCATGTCGACCAGCAGGCTGCTCCCCTTGTTCGCGGCGCCAGCAGGTGTCCCGGCCAACAACCCCGGCGGTTGGGAAGGGATCGCCGCGGCCAGCTTCTGGCAACTTTACGACGTGAGCGGTCTCAAGGGGCGTGACTGCGCCTACTACCTCGACCGCATGGATGAGCTCATCGAAGCCGGTGCCAGTCCGCGCACCGAGTTGGCAGGCCGGCAGGAGAAATTTGGGAGTGAACTCCAACGCATGCAGGCGCAGCGCAGCAGCATCTTGCGTCCGATCTCACGCATGGGGTTGCCGGCCTTCGGAAAAGTGTCCGCCAAAGAGCTCCGCTCGGTCACCACGCTCCGCTGCGCGCAGACCGCGATGGCGGTCGAACGCTGGCGGCTGGCCCACAGCGACGCGCTGCCACCTACGCTCGATGTGCTGGTGCCGCAGTTCCTCGCCGCCGTGCCCATCGATCTGATGGACGGGAAGCCGCTGAAGTTCCGGGCGTTGGCCAAAGGCTATTTGGTCTACAGCGTCGGAGAGGACGGCCTCGACGACGGCGGGCTTCCTCAAAACGAGCGGGGCCCGGATCCCAAGGACAAGAACAAGCGGTCCGACCGCTGGGACTACACCTTCACCGTCGCTCGATAAGGCGGTCTTCGCACGGGACGGCGGCGGTGGGTAGGAGGTGCCTGCAGGGTGCGCTCAGCCGTGGTGGCGCTCACTCCCTCGCATTGGCCGGAGCGGTCTTCGTCGCCCACCCCAAGGTCCGTTCGAACGACGCGACCAGACGTCCGACATACGCCTCCGGACGGAACTGCGGGTATCGTCTCCGCGCCGCCTCGCCCATCGCCGCGCAGCGCGCCGGATCGGTGAGCAGTTCCCGGATCGCCACCGCGAAGGCGTCCGCCGACCGTCCCTCCACGCGCAGCCCGGTCTCGCCCGGCCAGAGCCATTCGTCCACCGCGCCGCCGGCGAAGGCCACGATCGGCTTCCCGTAGGCCAGCGATTCCACGCCGACGAGCCCGAAGGGCTCCTGCCGGAGCACCGGAAACAGCACGAGCTGCGAACGCGCGTACCACGGCGCCAACCCGGCCGGCGGGATCTCTCCGAGGAACTGGACGCGGTCCGCGATGCTCAGCCGACGGGCCTGCGCCTCCAGCTCGCCGCGATGCCAACCATCGCCCGCGATCGCCAGGCGCCACGGCGGCGACCGGATCGTCGCCATGGCGTCGATCGCGACCTGGACGCCCTTCGCCGGCACGAGGCGCGACGGGAGCAGGACCAGCCCGGGCTCGACCTCGTCCTCCGCCGGAGGCGGTTCGGCGAACAGCGGGACGACGTCGACGCGTACCATCTCGTAACCGTTCTCGGCGAGGCCCGAAGCCATGAAACGCGACGCGACCTGGATCCGGGCGGACCGCAGCCCCTTCAACGCGGAGAGCCGCTGCGTGTGCTTCCAGAGACTCCAGTTTGCCCACGGTCTCAGCCCGCCGCACCCCTGCGCGTAATGCCACGCGAGGCACGACACGCCGTGGGACCGATGGCACGGCGTGGAATCCCGCGTCATGCGGTCGCCGACCGAGCAGAACCAC
>JANNAJ010000034.1:0-1628 GCA_031384285.1 Verrucomicrobiota bacterium | reverse complement strand
CGTCTCGGCCACGGCGCGTCCGCCGCTGGAGTGGAGCGAGACCAAGAACGTCCGTTGGAAAGTCGCGTTGCCCGGGCACGGGACCGCATCGCCCGTCGTCTGGGGCGACCAGGTGTTCATCCTCACCGCGGTCCCCACCGGCAAACCGGCGGTGGCCGCGCCCGCAGCGCCGGCCCCATCCCCCGCACCAACCGATGGCGGTCGCCGTCGCGGCGGTGGTGGCGGTGGCGGCGGCGAGACCGTCACCGAACAGCGGTTCGTCGTCATGGCGCTCGATCGCTCGACCGGGAAGACGCTCTGGGAACATTCGCCGCGCACCCAGGTGCCGCACGAGGGGCATCATCCCGACCACGCTTTCGCATCGGGCTCGCCGGTCACGGACGGCGAGGTGCTCATCGCGCATTTCGGCTCCTTCGGCACGTACGCCTACGACCTGAAGGGCAAGCTGCTCTGGGAAAAAGACCTCGGCGACATGCGCACGCGGAACAGCTTCGGCGAAGGCAGCTCCCCCGCGTTGTCGGGCGACACGGTCGTCGTGCTCTGGGACCACGAGGGCGAGGACTTCATCGTCGCCCTCGGCAAACGCGACGGGAAAGAGCTGTGGCGCGCGAAGCGCGACGAACCCACCGGTTGGTGCACGCCGCTCATCGTCGAGCACGCCGGCAAGAAGCAGGTCGTCGTGAACGGCACCCGCAAGGTCCGCGGCTACGACCTCGCCACCGGCGCCCTGGTCTGGGAAGCCGGCGGCCAGACCGCCAACGCCATCCCGTCCGCGGTCGCCGGCCAGGGCCGCGTGTACGTGATGAGCGGGTTCCGCGGATCCGCGTTGCAAGGCATCACGCTCGGCCGCACCGGTGACCTCACCGGGACCGACGCCATCGCCTGGAGCCTCGGCAAGAACACGCCGTACGTGCCGTCGCCCGTGCTCTACGGCGACCAGCTGTATTTCGTCCGCGGCAACGACGCGATGCTCTCGGTCGTCGACGCGAAGGACGGCCGCGTGCAGGTCGATGCCGAGCGCCTATCCGGGATATCCGGCGTGTACGCGTCGCCGGTCGGAGCCGCCGACCGGATCTACTTCGCCGGCCGCGACGGCGGTTCGCTGGTGCTGAAGCGATCGGACAAGCTGGAGGTCGTCGCCTCGAACCGGCTCGACGACGGCTTCGACGCGTCGCCGGCGCTCGCCGGCGACCAGATCTTCCTGCGCGGCCGCAAGAGCCTCTACTGCCTCGCGGGACCGCGGTGACGGCGGCTGCGGCCACCGGGCCGAGGACGAGCTACTTCGCGGCCTTCTGCGTGTCGACGGCCTTCTTGAGGCCACCGGCGAGCTTGGACGCCGGCCCCTTGCCCCAGTAGTGGAGGAAGAGATAGCGCGGGGTCTCGCCCGTCATGTGATGATGGATGGCGACGATGTTGATGCCTTCCGCCCGCAGCGTCCGCAGGACCGTCTGCAACTCGTCCTCGGTGGCGGCGAAATCGCCGTCGACGACCGCGTCGGCGTCCGTCCCGGCGAACGCGGCCCAGGTGTTCACGCCCATCTCCTTCCCGACCTCGCAGCCGCAGGACATCTTCGCCGGCCGGCCGAAGACGAACTTGGCCATGCCGTCCTTGGTCTGGGCTTTCGCGCC
>JANNAJ010000276.1:0-3477 GCA_031384285.1 Verrucomicrobiota bacterium | reverse complement strand
CCGGGCCGAGAGTGGAGGTGGGCAGATTGGTGTCGGTCACCGAACGCCAGCCGCTGATGGCTTCCAACAACGGCGGGGCTGCGTTCTCCGCGTCCGGCACCGCGGCATAGGAGGCGTCGAGCTCGGCCAAGGTCACCGGTTGTCCGGCGGCCCGATAGCGGGCGAGCCGCTGCTCCAGGTCGCCGGGCTGCCGGACCCGCCAGAAGACGAAGGCGGCCAAAGCCGCCGACAACAGCGCTGCCAACCACCACCGAGCACGGGGAAGTTTCACGGCCGGAGAATCGGCCCGGCTCCAAGAAAAGTCCGGCAGAATCTCGGCGACGGACTCGCTTGGAGTGGCGGTCGTGGAAGTTCCGGTGTCACGCGTCCGCGCCAACCCTGTCCAAGCGTGGCTACCCTGTAGCCAACCTTTGCCGGGAAGTGTACCGTCGGCCGCATGGAACTCCCCGTTGTCGCTTGCGCGCTTCTCAGCGCGATCGCTTTGCCCGTGTTCGCCGCGGATTGGTCGAATTGGCGCGGGCCGGACGGCTTGGGCGTCAGCCCCGACAAGGGATTTCCGCTCGAGTGGTCCCGGAGCAAGAACGTCGCGTGGGCCACCACGGTCCCGGGCAAGGGCTCCTCGTCGCCGGTGGTCGTGGGCGACCGCGTCTACATCACCGCGCAGACCGAGGACACCGGGATGCACTTGATGGCCCTGGACCGGAAGTCCGGCGCGGTGGTCTGGGACCGCGAGGTGGCGAAGGGCAAGGCGAAGGCGCATCAGTTCCACAACATGGCCACGCCCACGGCGGTCGCGGACCAACGGCATGTGTGGGCGCTCTTCGGCACCGGCGACCTCGCGTGCGCGGACCGCGACGGCCAGATCGTGTGGCAGCGCCAGCTCGGCAAAGAATACGGCGCCTACAACGCCAACCACGGCTACGGCTCCTCGCCCATGCTGCTCGACGGCCGTCTCTACGTCGCTTGGATGCACCAAGGGCCGTCCTATCTGCTCGCGGTGGACGCATCCACGGGCAAGGACGTGTGGAAGAAGGACCGCGACCACGGCGCGAAGGACGAGGCGAAGGATTCCTACAGCAGCCCGCTCTTCCTGCGCTCCGGCGGACGCACGGAGGTCGTGCTCGCCGGGGCGG
Source organism: Verrucomicrobiota bacterium (assembly GCA_031384285.1). Classification (GTDB taxonomy): domain Bacteria; phylum Verrucomicrobiota; class Verrucomicrobiia; order Limisphaerales; family UBA9464; genus CAIVQB01. The sequence continues at coordinate 2,344 of JANNAJ010000276.1, read as the reverse complement.
GCGCGGTGGACGCGTACGACCCGGCCACCGGCGCGCAGCGCTGGTCTGCGAAGGGCTTCGAGGTGCCGCACCCGTACGGCCGCACGATCGCGGGCGCGACCGCCGGCGAAGGCCTGGTGGTCGCCGTGGCGTCGGGTTTCCAGAACCGCGGCCGCACCGTCGCGTTGCGCGCGGGCGGCGAGGGCGACGTGACCACGAGCCATCGGGCGTGGACGTTCGACAAGTTCTCGCCCGACTGCCCGACCCCGGTGATCCACCGGGGCCTGCTCTTCACCATCCGCGACGACGGCATGGCGTCCTGCGTGGACCTGAAGACGGGCGAGCCGCATTGGCAGGAGCGGTTGTTCACCGAGAACGTGAAGGTGTCGCCGGTCGCGGCGGACGGCCGGATCTATTTCACCAGCGGGCAGGGCAACTGCGCGGTGGTGAAAGCGGCGGCGAAGTTCGAGGTGCTCGCGCGCAACGAGCGGGGCGAGGAGACGCTCAGCACCCCGGCGCTGAGCGACGGCCGGATCTATCTTCGCAGCGTGGCCGGTGTCGCCTGCATCGCCCAAGAGTGAGCTTCGTGCCGACCTGTTCCTCGACCCCGCATCCGATCCGGACATGAAGACCCAGAATCCGTCCCTCTCACGTCGTCGCTTCCTCGGTGCCGCCACGGCGGCGGCGTTGTCGTTCCCGGCCGTGCTGCGCGCGCAATCGCCGTCGAAGAAGCTGAACCTGGCGATCATCGGCTGCGGTGGACGCGGCGCGGGCAATCTCGGCGAGGTCTCTGGCGAGAACATCGTGGCGTTGTGCGATGTCAACGCCGACAACCTGTCGGCCGCGGCCAAGCGCTTCCCGCAGGCGCGGAAGTACGCGGATTTCCGCCGGCTCTACGACGATGCGAAGGACATCGACGCGGTGGTGGTGAGCTGCGCCGAGCACACGCACGCCTTCGCCACACTGCCGGCGCTCCAGCTGCGCAAGCACGTGTACTGCGAGAAGCCGCTGACGCATTCGGTGTGGGAGGCGCGCGTCATCACCCGGGCCGCGGCCGAGGCGAAGGTGGCGACGCAGATGGGCACGCAGATCCACGCCGGGGAGAACTATCGCCGCGTGGTCGAGCTGGTCCAAGGCGGCGCGATCGGGCCGGTGCACGAGGTCCACGTGTGGGTCGGCCGCGCGTGGGGGCTGCAATCGCCGGAGGCGGCCGCGCGCAACAAGGACATCGTTTCGGTCCTGGAGCGGCCTAAGGGATCCTCGCCGGTGCCGGCAGCGCTGGATTGGGACCTCTGGCTCGGACCGGCGCCGGAGCGGCCGTTCCACGAGGTCTATTTTCCCGGACCGAAATGGTATCGCTGGTGGGATTTCGGCGGCGGCACGATGAGCGACCTGGGCAGCCATTGGAACGACCTGCCCTTCTGGGCGCTCAAGCTGGGGCATCCGCTCACCATCGAGGCGAGCGGGCCGCCGGCGCATGCGGAACTGGCCCCGGCTTCGATGTCCGCGACCTACACCTACGGCGCGCGCGGCGCGATGCCGCCGGTGAAGCTCACCTGGTACCAGGGCGAGGAGAAGCCCGCGCCGTGGCGCGAGGGCAAGATCCCGCGGTGGGAGAGCGGCGTGCTCTTCGAGGGCAGCAAGGGGATGCTGATCGCGGACTACGGCCGGCTTGCGCTCTTGCCGGAAGCGAGCTTCAAGGATTTCCAACGTCCGGCGCCGTCGATCCCGGACAGCATCGGCCATCACCAAGAATGGCTGCACGCCTGCAAGATCGGCGCGCCGACGACCTGCAGCTTCGATTACAGCGGTCCGCTCACCGAGGCGAACCATCTCGGCAACGTCGCCTACCGCGTGGGCAAGAAGCTGCGCTGGGACCCGGTGAAGCTCGAAGCGACCGGGACGCCCGAGGCCTCGGCCTTCCTGCGGCGCGAGTACCGCAAAGGCTGGAAGCTGGCGTGACGCGGTGTCCGCGACCTGCGCGACGCTCGGGGCGGACTGGAAAGTCCGCTCTCCTGAGGAGCGATCGCGGGCCAGAAGGCCCGTCACTCGCCGATCTTCGGCAGCGCGAGTTCCACGGCGTCGCTGGGACATCCGCAACGTGCTGCCGGCATCTTGCCAGCAGGCGTGGGTCGAAGCCTGCGGTGTGAGGACTTCCCCGCTCACGTCCGTGCTGCGCCCTCTGCCGGCGGGACGCGCGGCAGCACGCTGGAGGGCGTCCCGCCTCTCCGCGCGGTCGAACCTCGCGTCACTCGCCGATCTTCGGCAGCGCGAGTTCCACGGCGTCGCTGGGACATCCGCAACGTGCTGCCGGCATCTTGCCAGCAGGCGTGGGTCGAAGCCTGCGGTGTGAGGACTTCCCCGC
>JANNAJ010000275.1:0-10058 GCA_031384285.1 Verrucomicrobiota bacterium | reverse complement strand
CAAGACTGGCAGTCTGCCGTATCGCGGGTGGGCAACCTGTGCTGGGCGTCTCGGTCCTGCTCGGCGGCGGCCTAATCTGGACCGCCGGAAAGAGCCGGACGTGCGGGTCTCGACGAACGTCTGGTTCCAGTCGTGAGCTTGTAGGGCATGCTGTCGAGCCTGCCGGTTCTTGGGACTGTCAGTCCCAAGAACATCGTGGACATCCCAGGCGCCCTGTACATCCGGACATTTCGGCGGACTGGAAAGTCCGCCGAACCGGCAGGCTGGAAAGCCTGCCCTACATCCGCCGACCTCCGACCGCCGCCGCCGCCTCATCCTCCCGTCCGGCTGTCGCCGGACAAGGACGAGGGAAAGAGACATACAAGACTACCAGTTGCTGCGCTACGAGTGCCCGCCACTTCGGATCGCACCCCCTCGCGGACCGTCGTCCCACCGGTCATGGCGCGGGTGGCACCGCCCCAGGCCCGGGCGTCGCGCGCAGAACCATCTCGCCGAGATCGAGCGTGACGACCGAGGTCTGCGCCGCCTCGGGCACCGAGACCGGCCGCTCGACGTGGCCCAGTTGGATCATCTCCCACGGCTGCCCACCTGCCTTCCGCATGGAGGCCGAAAAGGTCAACGTGTATTCCCCGGGCGGTACGCCATCGAACGAGAATGTGCCGTCGGGCTTGAACTCCGCCGTGTAGCTGCGGAACGACTTCTGCGCTTCCTTGGTCTCGGGCAGCTCGGCCCACGCTTGGAATTCTTCGGGCGTCTTCAGGCCCTGCGGCGGTCGAGGATGGGGCGTGTGGAGGCCGCCGCTGATCCGCGCGCCCTCTTTGCCCGAAACCAGTGCCGTGGCCTCCGCACGGCCGCTGATCGTGGCGCCGGTGCCACCCAAGGTGACCACCCTCGTCTCGCCGGGTTTGACGTCGACAGGGATGGTCTGCGAGTGGGCCCATGAGTTTGCTTCCGTCTGGATGAGCCGGATCAAACCGCGCGGACCCGGGGGGACCTTGCCCATGGTGAACTTCCCCTCGGCATCGGTCTCCGTCTTGTATCCGTCCCATTGCACGTTGAGCGAGCCCTCGCCCCAGCCTTGGGGTTGGGTCGACAGCATGTAGCTGCGGCCGGACACCGGTTTCCCGCCGCTGAGCACGGTCGCCTCGATGCGCCCCCACGGCACCAAGACCACCGTCTTGGTCTGCTGGAACTCTTCCGGCGTCATCTCGCCGTATCCGATCTCGCTGGTCGCGACGATGAGGCGCGGATCCGCCGCGACGATCAGCTTGAACCGGCCTTGTTCGTCCGACCGGACGATCTTCCCCGCCCCGTGCGAGATCAACCGGCCACGCTGCAAATTGACGTCGTGCGACTTCTTGGTGACCAGAGCCACCTCCGCGCCGGGGACGGGATTGCCGGCCGGATCGACCACGATGCCGGCCGGTCCTTCGCCGGGATCCAGCAGCACGGTCACGGTGACGTACTGGCCCTGGGCAGCAGGGAGCGGGGAGATCTTCGGCAGGTGGTCCTCGGCACCCACTTGGATGACGTTGTGCTCTTCTTCGTCCAGATCGAGCGTGAAGTGGCCTTCGGGATCGGAATAGGACTTTCGATCGGTGTCGGACCAGGAACTCAGTTGGTCGCCTTCGCCCTTCGCGGGCATGATGGTGAACCGGGGGATAGGCTTCCCGGTCTGCGCGTCGCCGACCACGCCGAGCACCTTCCGCACCCGGCTGAGACGGATGATGTTGTCCTCCGGCCCTGGCTTCGTCTTCACGCCGCGTTTCTGGGCGAAGCCCTGTTTATAAACATAGAACTCGGACTCGCCCTCCGGTGCGCTCTTCCACTCGAAACGCCCGTCGCCATCGGTCTGGCCCTCCCACTCGAGATTGTTCCGCTGGGACGCTTCATAGTCTCGCATCTCGTAGACGAGCCGCGCGCCTGCCACGGGGCTGCCTTCCGGGTCGAGCACGATCCCCTTCAAGGAGGCCCCCTGCATCAGTTGGAGCGTGATCTCGACGGCGTTGGTCCCCGGCGTCACCACCTTGCTGGCCGGAGCGTATCCATCGGCGGTCGCCGTCACCGGTTGGATGTCCGGACGGAGATTGAGCAGCCGGAACCGTCCGTCCGCACCGGTCTTGACCTCCTTCTTGCTGTCGCCGCCCCACCGTTGGCCGCCCTTGACGGTTGCGCCGCTGAGGGGGCGTTCGTCCGGGCCGAGCACGACACCGGTCACCTCGGAGCCCCGCTGGAGCTTGACGACATAGGTCTGCTTCTTGAGTTGTTCCTCCGACTTCTCGTTCCCCCGGGTCCCGAAACCGACGGACACGTGGTCCGGGTGCGACGCGCTCAGATGGAGGCTGGCGAGCAGCGGCTCGGGCACGCCTTTCATCGACCATCGGCCGTCCGCGTCGGTGGTCACGGCGCGATGGTCGAACGGGTTCTTCTCCACGATTTCTCGCTCGGCCTCGTTGCCCCAAGAAGCGCCGCCGGACACCTGCGCCCCGGCCAAAGGCAGTCCGTCGGGATCCTGCACGATGCCACCGATGGTCAGGCCGCCCTTGAGCTTCACTTCCAGGTTCGGCGGCAGGACGTCGCCCTTCTTCAGGTCGAAGGTCTTGCGGAACGCGACGTATCCCTCCGCGCTGACGCGCACCTCCAGTTGGTCCAGGCCGGTCTCGCTCTTCTGCACGGCGGCGACGCCGTTGGCGAGGGTGATGCCTTCGCGGTCGTAGTCCGCTTGGTCCGGCGTGCCGACCGATTCGCGACCGTGGGTGGCGACCTTGGCGCCGGAGAGCGGCTTGCCCGTCGCAGAATCGAGCACGGTCACGTACTGCGTGCCGGTGAGTCCGGGACGGCCCTGGTCGAGGTCGCTGAAACCCGCGTCGCGTGCCCCGGGCGGGAGCGGGTCGAGCGTGACGCCGGTGATGAGCCACGTGGACTGCGCCATCGCGCTGACGAACTCGAGCGAACGGACGACCTTGTTCGTGTCCGGGTTGCGGATCGACGTGAGATAGAAGCGGAGGTACCGGCCCTGGCCGCTCGTGTCCGGATGCACGCCCCTCCACACGCACTTGCTGTGCGGATCGGCGACGGTGGCCGGGTCCTCGTAGCGGCGGCCCCACCAATCGCGCAGTTGGACCCCGTAGCTCACCGGCGACCGCCGGAACGTGCCGTCGGCATAGCGCCAGACGACCTCGGCGAACTTCGTGCCCTGGGGGTCGGCCCAAGCGGTGCCGCCGAGCAGGTGCAGCGTGGTGAAGTTCGTCGGCACCGGCAGGGGCAGGACCACCTTCTCGCGGTATTTTTTGCCCTGCGCCGCCGAGCTCTTGCCCTGGAGCTGGATCAAGCCGTCCAGCCAGAAGCGCACGCCGGCGAAATCGTTGGTGCGGCCGGCCGGCACCGCGGTCCAGACCCCGCTCTTCCGCCATCCGCTGCTCTCCGCGGCGGACAGGATGTTGGTCAACGGGACGGGGACCACCGGCGGGAGCTTCGGTCGGACCGGGGCGTTGGTGGTGGTCGCGGGTTTCTCCCCGGCGTCGGCCGGAGCATCTGCCGCGCGGGCTCTCGACGACGGCCAGGACTGCGAAGCCAGGACGACAGCGAGGACGAGGCCGGCGAGACGGGAAGCGTTCATGGGGGAGAGGGCTTGGATGCGATCAAGCGCGAGGGAGGCAACGGGGTCAAGCGAGGTTGTCCGACCCCTTGGGCGATCCCGCGTTCAAACGCGCGGGCCGTGGACCGGGACGGCCTGACGCTCCGTGGAGTTCCTGAGGGGGACCGCGGCGAACGTCGCACGCGGATCGCCGGTCATCGTCCGGATCGCCACCCGGTTCAAACGCCCCGGTACGCGCACCGCGAGTTGCAGGTCTCCGCGATCACCACCTGGGTGAGCAGCGGGAGCGACGGCTTCAAGCGGTCCCAGATCCATCGGGCGACGTGCTCGCTGGTCGGGTTCTCGAGCCCCGGGATCTCGTTGAGATAATTGTGGTCCAACTGGTCGAAGAGCGGGCGGAACGCGGTCTTGATGTCCGCGTAGTCCATCACCCAACCGAGCACCGGATCGACCGGCCCTTCGACCACCACCTCGACCGAGAAGCTGTGGCCGTGCAACCGCGCGCACTTGTGGCCCGGGGGCACCTGCGGCAACCGGTGCGCCGCCTCGAACTGGAAAGTCTTCCGTAGCTCCATCTTCATCATCGTCCTTGGGTCTTTGTGATCTGCATCGCGCCTCACGTCTCGAGATCCGTCCACGTCACCAACTCGCCCAACGCGGGCCGGCCGTCGTGGCGCCAGCCGAGCGGCGGTTCCTGCATGCGGCCGAGCGGACAGACCCGCGGCACGCCCCAGCGGGCGAGCTGGACCGCGAGCTCGGCCATCCGGCCTTCCGTGACGCCCAGCCCGACGGTGCTCACGTGCTCGCGCTGCGGATCCGCATGGTGCAGCGCCTCCGCGAGGTCGCGGCACGGTTTCACGTAGACGAAACGGTTCAAGCAGGAGGTGTGGAACCGCGCGTCGGCCTCGTACACGACCGTCCACGCCGTGGATCCCTCGCTCGCCCACACCTGCGTCGCGCCGCCGGGCGCCTCGAAGAACGCCCCGCGCGGGACGGTGACCGCCTCATCCCGCGTCGCCGCGAAGCGCGCCGCACGCATCTCGTGGACCGATCGCCGCCCGGCGATCAGGGCCGCCTCCTCGACGGGCAGGACGCCCCGGGGCTCGGACTGTTCCCGTTCGGCCAACGCCTTCGCGAGCTGCTCCGCGAAGCCCTCGGGCGCGAGGGCGCCGCGTTCCTCGACATAGACCACATGCGGCGAGAGGCAGCCGAGCTGGTTCCACGCCGTCACGTCGGCCGCCGCGCGCTCCGCGGTCTTCCGTCCCATGAAGCTCGACAGCATCTCCGCGCCGACGAACCCGAAGCTGAGCTTGTGCCCGTGGCCGATGAAGCGCGATCTCCGCGGGATCCGTTGGCGGATGGACGCGATCGTGGCGTCGGAGCCCTGCGCCGTGACGCAATCCGCCTCGGCGAACAACGCGTCCTCGATCTCGCCGGCCCCGCCCGGCCAGACCGCGAGCTCGATGCAGCCGCCGATCTTCGGTTCGAGGTCGGCCAACGAATGGGCGAAGAGGCGGGGCAGCACCGAGGCGCCGCGGGCGCACTTCACGAACTGCGCCGAACGCACCAGCAGGCCCAGCACCATCGACGTCAGCGCCGAGTCGGGGAGGTTGCCCGCGGCGATGTGCGCGATCAGGTCGGGCCCCCGGGCCAGCGCCATCCGGCCCGCGCGGAGTTCCGGCAGCGGTGCCGCGAACTCGTCGAGACGGCGCGCGTCGCCGAGGTCCTGCGCGATGACGCCGCCCAGGTTCTCCACAGAGAGCTTGCGGAAAAAGGCGTCCAATCCGCGCGCGATCGTGGCCGGACCGAACCCCGTCTCCGCCGGCGCCAGCTGGAGCGCCAGCCGGCGGAACTTGTCCTCCGGCGCGAGCCACCGCTCCGCGGCGAAGGCGACCAGCTCGACGAGCTCCTGCGTCTTGCGGTGGGCGAGCCATTGCGCGCGGTTGCGCTTCACCGCGATGCCGGCGTCGCGCACGAGCGCCGGCGTCATCACGGCTTCCGGCGGCAGGTCGGCGAGGAAGAGATGGGGCAGGTTCATGGCAGATATTCTCCGCGGTGCGCGCGGAACCAGCGGAGACAGAGCAGCGCCCCGAGCGAGCAGAACATCATCGCGGCGAGCCCGCTGAAGACCGGCACATAGGCCGCCACGCGCGAGGCATCCGGTCCGAGCCGATGGATCCAGGCGCCGACCGCCCAGTGCGCCGCGTTCCCGCCGAGTCCGCCCACGGTGATGAAGAGCCCGAAGAACCGCCCGCGGACCGCGTCCGGCACGCTCTGCATCAGCTCCGCCTCCACGATCGGATAGGTCGCGATCAAAAAGAACCCGTAGACCGCGAACGCCCACTTCACCGCGGGCGCCGGAAGATGCGGGAAGCTCGCGAACAACGCCGCCGACACGGCGACCAGCGCCACCAGCCACCGGAGCCGTGCGGTATCGCTCAGATGCCCGAAGAGCGGATTTCCGATCGGTGCGGCGAGGAAGATGAAGGACAACGCCAGCCCGGCTTCCTTCGCCGAGAAACCGTGCGCCTGTTGCAGGAACAACGAGCTGAGCGTGCCCAGGCCGTTGCCGGCGAAATCGCGCAAGCAGAACAGCAGCGCCATCGCCGCGAAGACGAACGCGAACATCGGACGCGGGAACAACCGGACCCGTCCGACCGGCTTGCCATCCGCCGCGCGGCCGCCGGTGGACGCGGCAGGAGCGGGCGCTTCCTCGCTCAGCCAAGCGAACAGCCCGCTGGCGACGACGCCCGCGACCCCGAGCACCAGCACCGGCACCCGCCAGCTCCCGGTCCAATCCGCTAGCGCGCCTGACAAGAACGGCCCGATGAGGAACCCCACGCTCGCGCCGATGCCCAGCAGCCCCAGCGCCTTGCCGGTGCCGACCGGGAACATCCGCGCGACCAGCGCCGTCGCGGCCGGTTGGAAGCAACTTCCGCCCAGACCGGCGACGATCACGCACGCCACCGCCGTCGCGTGGTCGGGGGCGAAGGAGAGCCCGACGAAGCCCATCGCGTTCACGAACAATCCCCAGCCGAGCAGCTTCTTGCGGCTCATGCGGTCGGTCAGCACGCCGACGAGATAGCTCGGCGCGAAGTACGCCGCCATCATCACGCTCATCAACGCCGTCGCGCGGTCCACGTCACCGAGATGCAGGTCGTCGCGCATGCGCAGGTACAGCGGCAGCAGCGCGACATGATAGACATGGGTGAACGCGTGCAGGATGCCGACGAGCCAGAGCGTGCGGGTCTTGTGGGTCGGAGTTCGCAAAGGATGTCCCGGTTCGGAGGCAGGTCTCATGCGGCCATCAACGAGCAGCCGCGAGGCTCCATCGCCGCCGCACGACCGAGAAGCGCAAAACCCGCGCCGCGCCGCACCGCCAGGTCGCCGGTCTGCACCGCCATCACCGACCACGCGTTGGCCAGGTCGACGATGCGCAACAGGCCGGTCCCGCCCTCATCGACCTCGCGGCCGTTCTCCGGCGAGACGACCACCGCCCGGGCCCACGGCGGAAACGCGAAGCTCCGCGCCCCGTGTCCTCCGTTCCACGCCTCATAGGCCTGCGAGCTGAGTTCGCTCATCCCGTATTCGGTCACGATGCGTCCGGGCGGCAGGCCGAGGCCGGCGGTGATGAGGGAGTGCAGTTCGTCCTTCGGGATCTCGCGCGAACGGCCCTTGTAGCCGCCGGTCTCCATCACGCGCGAACCCTTGGGCAACCGGCGACGGATCCCGCGCCCGGCCAAGAGATCGACCAGGTGGACGAAGTTGAAGGCCGTCCCGAGCAGCAGCACGGGACAGCCCGTCATCTCCGCGGAAGCCAACGCCTCCAGCACGACGTCGGTATCGATCGACCAAGTGCCGTCGGCGTCGATCCGGCCCGCGAACAGCGGGTCATCGCCGCCGGATCCACGAGCCACGACATCCAGCATGTGGACCAGCGACGACCGCGGGACCGCCGCGGCGGGAGGCGTCAACGATACGAACCGCAGCTCCGCGGCGATGCCGCCCGGCGCGTCCTTGCCGAGCAGATGCCGATGGAACCACGGCTTCAGCGAGGCTTCGTAGAGCGCGAGCGATTCCGCGCCGTGGAAGTGGCGGCTCGGCCGTTGCTGCGTGGTGCCGCTCGAATGGAAGACCGTCGTCCGTTGATCCGGCGCGAGGCAGGTGAGGTCCGCCTCCTTGAAGGCATCGGTCGGCACCGCCGGGATCCCGCGCCAGTCCGCGACGTCCTCGGGCGAGACGCCACGGGCCTGGCAAAGCGCGCGGAACGGAGCGTTCGCGGCGAACTGGATGCGAAAGAGCTCGAGTGCGAGAGCATCGAAACCGCGCGAGGATTCCTCCGGCGAGACCGCGTCGGAGGTCGTCGGATCCGGCGTGGTCCGCTGGATGAACTCGCGCAGGTGCGCGGCGAAAGCTGTGGATCGGTTCTGCATCGCGGTTTTGGTGGACCGGCACGGAGATGCCGGCGCCCGGATGGTTTTCCGCCACAACCGGGCGGCGAGTGTCTACCGGCCGGGACTCTCCGGCGCAAGGCCGGCTTCGGTCAGGACCCTTGGTAGGAGGGCAGGCTTCCTGCCTGCGGGTCTTTCGCGCGGAACGTCGACAGACTGGAAGTCCGTCGAGCCAGGCAGGCTGGGGGCCTGCCCTCCGAGGGGCTGCCGCGCTTCACTTCTCCTTCGCCATGTCGGCTGCGCGCCAGAGGTACCAGCTCGCGGTGGTGCGGTACGGACGCCACGCCTCACCCAGGGCGAGCAGCTCCTTCGGCTTCGGCATCTCGTCGAGGCCAAAGGCGATGCGGTAGCCGTTGCGGACGCCGAAATCGTCCACGGGCAGGACGTCTTGGCGGCCGAGCGTGGACATGAGGAACATCTCCACGGTCCACCGGCCCACGCCGCGGCACTCGGTCAGGCGCACGATGATCTCGTCGTCGGTGAGCTTCGTGAGCGCGCGCTTTGGAGGAACGATGCCGGCCTGGGCCTTCGCCGCGATGTCGCGGATCGCCGCCAGCTTGCTCCGGGAGAACCCCGCCGCGCGGATCGCCTCGTCCCTGACCGTCGGGATGTCCTCGGGTGCCGGGAACCGCTTGCCCGGGAAGAGCGCGAGGAATCGCCCCAGGATCGTCTCCGCCGCGGTGCCGTTGAGCTGTTGGTGGGCGACGGCCCGGACGAGCGCCTCGAACGGCGACCGCTTGCCGTCCGGCACGAGTCCGCACGGGCCGACCTGCTTGATGAGCCGGCGCATGACCGGGCAGGCTTTGGACAGATGGGCGTGGGCCTCGGGTGTCATGGACGGTGGCTTGAAGGACCCGCGGCGCCGGGCCGGCCGATGCGTGGATCGCGCGGCCCGACGGAGACCCGTGCCCGTTCAGCGCCGGAAGGACATCGGCGAAGGCTCAGCCTGGGCGCCGGGCATCTCGTGCGCGCAGGGCTGGTTGATGGGCACCTCGGGGACGATGGAGTTGGCGGTGACCACGCCGTTCTGCAGCATCCAGGCCTCGACCTCCTCGCCGCTGACGTCGGCGAGCATCCGGCCGCCGATCTCGACGCACGGCTGCTTGGTCTGGCCGGTCTTCTCGACCATTTCTTGGAAATTGTCCGCACTGTTGATGACGTCGCGGTCCTCGAAGGGGAGGCCGTACTTCTTGAACACGGCGCGGACGCCTCCGCTCCAACCGCAGGACGGCTTGAGGTAGGCGATGATCTTGGGCTGGGTGGCAGTCGTGGACATAGCGGCGCGGAGGGTGGCAGCTCTCCGCGTGGAGGCAAGGGGCCGTGCGAGTGAGGTGCGTGGGACCTGTCGGATCCGTCCACTGAAAACTGGGGGCCGAAACTGGAGACACCACCACGAACTCCCGCATTGAACTCGACTCCCGCCCGCGCACTCTTCCCCGCGTGAACACCCCCGACCTGTCTCGTCGCGACCTGATCCGCGGCTCCGTCGCGCTCGCTGCCTACACGTTGGCGTCCCGACCGCTCGCGGCTTTCGGGCTGGAGCCGGCCGTCGGGGAGGAGGTCGTCCCGTTCCTTGATCCGCAGCCCTACGAGGCCAAGCGCGCCATGCAGCAGTGGTCCAAGGTCGGAGCCTGGGTCACCGCCAAAGAGGACCTCTACGACGTCAGCCACTACGGCCACGCCAAGGTGGATCTCGCGAAGTGGAAGCTGGAGTTCACCGGACACCTGAAGAAGCCGCGCAGCTTCACGCTCGCCGAGTTGCAGGCGCGTCCGCACAAGACCGTCACCGCCACGCTGGAATGCGGCGGCAACGGGTCGAACCCCGGGTTCACCGGTGCCATCGGGAACATCCGCTGGACCGGCACGCCGCTCGGACCGCTGCTCAAGGAGCTCGGCTTCATGAAGCGCTCGGAAGAGGTCGTCTTCTACGGATCCGACGAGAAGACCGAGAAGATCCGCGAGAAGGATTATCCCCAGAACTTCGCCCGCAGCCTCACCGTCGAGCATGC
>JANNAJ010000108.1:0-3456 GCA_031384285.1 Verrucomicrobiota bacterium | reverse complement strand
CCGGTTGCGCGCTGAGGACGTTGGTGCTGGCCGGATTCTGCACATCGCGCACGGGGAGGCCGCCTCGCAGTTTGTTGTCGCTGTAGGTCCAGTTTAAGTCTCCCAAATCCCGGTCCAGCAGCACGGCCATGATGTCCGCGTAGTGCTCGTTCAGCGCTCCCGATTCCAACTGGTAGGCGAGTTGGCTACTGTAGGCGATGACTCCGTGGGTGAACTCATGGGCGATGGTCTCGCGGTCCTCGTCGCCGGGGAATACTTCAATGATTTTACAGCCGCCCAGCCACACCGCCCCGAAACCAGCCGGGATGTTCGCGTTCATGGTTATCGTGATTTCTTCGCCGTCGTTGTCGAAGGAATCGCGGCTGAAGTGGCGAAGGTAGAAGCTGTGCACATCGCGCGCGCTTTGGAACAACACCCGGGCCTGCGGGTTGGCGCGATACGCCGAGGCGAGCCCGTCCTCATTGGCAGCGAAGGTGAAACTGAAACTGCACCCGTTGCTCAGGGAACTGGTCATGTTTCCCCCATCCTTGAGGGTTAAATCGAATCCCGCGGTGGGGCTGAGGGACAGGCGGTGGGCGATCTCACCCGTGTGTGCGTCCACGAAGAACTCCTCATGCGCCCCGAGATACGCCACCCGCCAGACGAGCTTGGGGCTCATCGGCACGCCTTCGGCGAAGACGCACGCGTCGTAGATGGCGAGACTGCTGGGCTGCAGGAGTTGCACCGACGGAAACGGCGCACGCGCCGCCCGGACGATCTCCTCCGCCTGTTCCGCCGTGAGCGTCGGTGTGACGTCGGGCAGCCGCTCGGCCAGTTCCTCGGAGGGCAGCAGGAAGCCCAGCGCGTTCAAGGCCTCACCGTCCGCCAGATGTAGCGCCACTTCCGCGCCGAAGACCGGGATGCCCTGATACATCTGCGACAGCGTCACCAGCGAGAGCGGGCCGGGCTCGACCCGCTTGGGGAACAGCTCTTGGTCCGGGTCGCTCACGCGGAGCAACTGCCGGAAGTCGCGGGCAAAGCTGCGGGCCTGCGCCAGCGGAGTTTCACCGGCCACAGGGATGCGCCCGCCAAGGTGCGATGGAAAGCCGTCGCGCATCCGCACGGTGGCGGGCGTCCGGGATTCCCGCTGAAACCTCCGCAGCGACGCGACCTGCACGTCGTTCACCCCGTTGTCGCTCACGTAGGTCAGCCCGGCGACAAGGCTGCTGAGCAGAACGCCGCTGGCATCCTCGAGCAGGAGCGAGCGCAGACCGGGCAACTGGCCGGCCGGAAGTGTCGGAACGGTGCCGGTGAGCGTGGAGCCATCAGCGGAGACCGCGACATCGCGCAGCAGGTTGAGATCGGGCTTCCCAGCGGGAACGGGGAAGCCCACGCGGACGCGGTTCCCCACTTTGAGATTGCGACCCCGCAACGTCACGATGGTGTTGCCGGTCTCCGGGACGAAACCGGACTCGACCCCGGTGAGTTCAGGCGTCCCGGCCGACACAGTCACAGCTGCCGGCAGCGTCGCCACAATCTCACCGCAGCGGCGCAGCGTGACGGCATAGGTGCCCGGCGGCAGGACCGGCGCGGTGAAACGCAGCTCACCGGGCTCCAGCCAGCGCACATCCGTCGCCCGCGTCTCGCCGAGCCACACTTCATCGGCGCGCAGGAAGTGGGTCCCCACCAGGCTGAGCTCCACCGGTGCGGCACCCGTCAGCGTCGCCGGAGTGACCCGGGTGACGGTGGGGCTTCCGGCCGCGGCCAGCACCGTGACGGTGAACCGGCACTCCGTGCGGTTGCCCGCCGCGTCCGTCGCGACGCCGAGCACTTCCGTCGTGCCCAGGGGAAAGGCGGTGCCGGAAGCCGGCGTGCAGACGACCACGACGGTGGAGTCACAGTTGTCATGCACCGGTAGCTTGTAGTTGACCACCGTGCCGCACGGGGCGTCCGCGGTCACGGTCACGGGACCAGGACAGAAGATGACGGGTGGTTGGGTATCGGTGCCCAAGGCGCCGCTTACCGAGCTGACCGCGCCGGCATCGTCCGTGGCGGTCACGGTCAACGTGTGCGGGCCGGGCGTGACGGGCACGGTGAAATCCAGCGCCGGGCTGGCTCCGCAGTCGGTGCAGACCACGGTCTGCGGGCCGCCGTCGAGCTTGTAGGTGACGGTCTTCACCGGCTGGCCGCAGGTCTGCACCGCGCCGGTGATGCGGGCGGTTTCGCCGGCGCACGGCGGGATGTTGGCGGTCAGCCGCAGGCAGCCTTCGACACAGATGCGCTGGAGCGCGGGCACCTCCAGCGCGATTTCCTCGAGCTGGGTGACGCTCTCGGTTCCGTCGTCGTTGAGCACGTTCAGCGAAGGCGTCAGCCGGTAGGAGCCCTGCGGCAGCATCAGCGTGAGGAGGCCGGAGTCGGCGGCCTCGGCGGCGCTGGCGGGCAGGCCGTAGGCGGCCTCGATGACGACCGCGTAAGTTTGCGGGCGGTTCTCGAAGTCGCCGCCCTGGAATTCCCCGTGCGCCTGCGTCACGACCGGGTTGTAGAAGCGCCTTCCCGGCGTGCGGAAGCGGAGGCACACCTCGCTGAAGCCGAGCCCAAGATCCTTGATCACGGTCCCGCCGGGAGCGACGGCCAGCAGTGCCTCCGAGCGATCCGTGACGCTCAGCACCTGGTTCACGTAGGGAGTGTCCAAGTTGGTGAGGGTGGAGATCGTCAGCGCCAGCAGGTCGCGCTTCCAGACGCTCGTCTCGCCGTTCAGGCCGCCCACCCTGATTTCGTAGTCCCCCCGGAACGCGGCGACGCCGGGGTCGTATTTGCCCTCAAAGTTCGCCGCCGCCCTGCCCCCGGCGGCGGTAAAGGTCGCGCCCGGGGCCGCCACATCCTGTCCGCGCGCGACGATGTGCGAAGCCGTGATGCCGTAGAGCCCTGAGCTGACCGGAATGCCGAACGCGTCCACCCCGTAGTCGTCGGGCCGCAGGATGCCGTTGAGCGCGGAGCGCGAGGCGGCGGTGTCGGGCGGACCGGCGAACTTGACCCGGCCCTTGATGCTGCCGCGCTTGAACCGCAGCCGGTCCCCAAGAGCCACGGTGCTGCCGGCAGAAACGACGACGCCTGGATTCGCGCCTTCACCCAGCGCGGGCGAGACGAACCACTCGAAATTGCTGCCCGTGCCGAAGTGCATCTGCGCCTGCACGCGCCACGGTTCAGCCGGAGTGACGGCGTCGGACGGCAACAGGTTCTCCAACTCGAAGGCTCCGCTCGCCGACACCAGCGCGTTGTCGCCTGCGATGAGATCCAGCCGGCGGTTGCCCGCGGGACCGCTCGCGACGACCGCCGTGCGCCCCAGCAATCCATCGAAGGCCGACGGCCCGGTGGTCCGCTCGAACTCTCCCTCCATGTCCACCGTGCCGGTGATGCGCCCGAACGAGGTCGTGTCGCGCAACACCACCGCACCCTTCCAGGTGCCGAACACCTCGT
>JANNAJ010000084.1:0-3207 GCA_031384285.1 Verrucomicrobiota bacterium | reverse complement strand
CTCCGGCGTGCGTCATGTCCCGCATCACGTAGCGGAGGATGTCGCGGGCGACCTCGGCGTGGCGTGCGTGTCCGCCGGCGAGGTGGGCGTCGATGTAGAGCTGAACCAGCTGGGCCTGGTCGTAGAGCATCTTCTCGAAGTGCGGCACGAGCCAATGCTCATCCACCGAGTAGCGCGCGAAGCCGCCGCCGAGCTGGTCGTGGATGCCGCCGGCGGCCATGGCGTCGCAGGTGTGCAGCACGGCCTCGAGCGCGTCCTTCTCGCCGAAGCGGTGGGCGAAGCGGAGGAGGAGCAGGGGTTGGCTGGGGCGCGGGAACTTCGGCGCGCCGCCGAAGCCGCCGTTCTGGGGATCGTACTCGTGGAGGAAGCTCTGGCCCGCGCCGTGCAGCTCGCGTTCGCCGGCGGGGAAGGCGTTGTGCGCCTCGTGCCCCGACATGGAGCGGAGCTTGGCCGTCAGCTCGTCGGCGGATCCGGCGATGTCGGCGCGGCGGGTCTTCCAGAGCTCGACGATGCGGGCCAGCACCTCGGGCAGGCCGGGACGGTCGTGCCTCGCCTCGGGCGGCCAGTAGGTGCCCCCGTAGAACGGTTTGAGGTCGGGCGTGAGGAAGACGTTGAGCGGCCAGCCGCCGCCGCCGGTGGTGGCCTGGATGAAGCCCATGTAGATCTTGTCCACGTCGGGCCGTTCCTCGCGATCGACCTTGATGCTGATGAAGTGCTCCTTGAGATAGGCGGCGATCTTCTCGTCCTCGAAGGATTCGCGCTCCATCACGTGGCACCAGTGGCAGGTGGAGTAGCCGATGCTGAGGAAGATCGGCTTGTCGGCGGCCTTGGCCTTGGCGAAGGCCTCGTCGCCCCAAGGGAACCAATCGACCGGGTTGTGCGCGTGCTGGAGCAGGTACGGCGACTTTTCCTGCGCGAGGCGGTTGGTGTGCTTCGGCGCGGCGGCGAGGGCGTTCGTGGCGGTGCTCACAGTGGCGAGGTTAGGGGAAGACAGGGCACCTCGAAACAAAAAGCCCGGACCGATGAGGGTCCGGGCTTGTGCGATCGGAAGCGGGCGTCACTTCGCCGGGACGGCGTCCGCGGCCTTCTTCGCGTCCTCAGCGGCCTTCTCCTTCTCCGACTTCGCGTCCTGCTGATAGGCCTCGTCGAACAGCGGGCAGGGGACGAACTTGCCTTTATGGATGCGCGGCGCGAGCTGGAAGTGGTTCGCGAGGCTGTACACGAAGCCGATCACGACGAGGACGAGCACCTTCCTGGGCCAGGTGACGGGGCGCTCGGCGAAGCGGTCGCCGACCGGAGCGGCCTTCGCGCCGGCGGGCAGCTGGGCGACGCTGGTGAGCGAGGTGCCGAACGGCACGTTGACCTTCGCCTTGGCGTTCACCGCCCAGCCGTTGGCGTCGAGGATCGGGCCGAGGTTGCGCTTCCGCAGCTTCAGCCAGGCGATGAGCATCGACGGGCCGGAGATCAGGAGCAGCAACCCGACGAGGGCGAGGCAGAGCAGCCAGAACGGCAGCACGAACATTCCGGACAGCTTGCCGAAGATCGCGCCCACCGCGGTGCCGATGGCGCCGAACGCGACGCCCATGGCGGCCACCGTGCCGACGTCGATCTTCTTGGCCTCTTCTTTCTTGGGGTCGGCCGGTTTGGCCTTGTCGGCGTTGGCGACCGCTTCGGCGGCGGCGGTGATCTTGGCGTTGGCCTCGGCCTCGGCGGCGGCGGCCCGCTTGGCGACCATCTCGTCGATCAGGCGGACCAGCTTCTTGTAGGGCGCCCAGAAGGCCTGCCGGATGCTGATGGGGTTGTCGACGATCTTGGTGATGGTGGCGTCGTAGTCGCGACCGGCGCGGTCGTAGAAGAGGCCGTTGCGACCGACCATGAGGTTGTCGCTGTCGCCGTCGGTGAAGGCGGCCATGATGGTCAGCTTCTCGCCCGAGCCCTTGCGGACGCAGTCGACGTAGGCGAGGTAGGTGCCCGCCAATCCGGCCATCGTGCCGTGCTTCCCGGCGTCCTGCACATGGAGGCAGAGCGAGCAGCTCCGCTGGTCGAGGAAGAGCGTCCCGGCCTGGAAGATGGCCGGCTCGCCGCCGTCGTAGAAGTCGCTGAAATTGACGAAATTCTCGCAGAGCAGGTGCAGGTCGCGGACGTAGTGGAGCAGTTTGTCCACGTTGGCGATGGCGGCCGATTCGGCCTCCAGAGCCTTGTCCTTGGCGACCAGTGCGGTGAGCGTCTCCTTGCCCTTGCCGGCGAGGACCGCCCGGATCTTGGCGATGCCGAGCTTCTCGACGGCGGCTCCGGCCTTGCTCGCGGCCCACGCGTCGTGGCCGGCGATCTTGGCGTTGATGGCGGCCCAATCGGCCTCGGTCAGCTCGGACTTGTCGCCGACCAGCGGCTTGACCACCGCGGATTGGAACGCGGCGATCACGCCGGCCCAGGCCGGGTTCACGCCTTCCTTCAGCGGCAGCGCCTTGCCGGCGGCGACCTGTGCGAGCGGGAAACCCGAGACCTCGCCGGCGGTGATCGTCAGGTCCTTGGCGGCGACGGCGAGGAACTCTTTCTCCTCGCGGTTGAGCGCCGCGAGGGCGCGGGGATCGAAGGCGGCCAGACGGCACCGGCCGAAGTAGTCGTCGACCTTGCCCTTCACCGCTTTCAGCGCGGCGCTGGCGGCGGCCGAGGCGTCGCCGAGCGGGAGCACGGTCGCGGCGTCGGTCTCGGATCTCTTGACCCACGCCTCGAAGGCCGTCGCGTCGGCGAAGAAGGCGTCCACCCGGGCCTGGTCGATGCCGGGTTTGCCGGAGCGGTCGGGCACCGAGCCGTGGGTCGTGATGATGTCCGCGACCAGCGCTTGGATGGCGTCGTCGCCCGCGGATCCGGCTACGATGATCCCGTCGCCGTTGAAGACGGTCTGGGCGAAGATCTTGGCGACGTCGGCGGTGTCGGCGAGCGAGATGCTCGCGGCGTCCTTCTTGCCGAGGTTGGCGAGGATCTGCTTCGCGGAGGCCAGGACGACCTTGCCGTCGGGCGTCGAGTCGTCGATGGCGGTCAGCGCGAGGGAACCGCCGCGCTTGACGAGGTCGTCGGCGTTCTTGAGCAGGCCGCCGGCCCATTTCACCGCGGCGATCAGCTCCGGCGCGCGCACGCGGCCGTCCTTGTCGGTGTCGATCAGCGCGAGGGTCGCCTTGTCGAACTCGAGGCCGGTCGTCGGACACG
>JANNAJ010000080.1:0-16303 GCA_031384285.1 Verrucomicrobiota bacterium | reverse complement strand
ACCGGTGGCGAATCCCAGCGCCAACAGCGGAAGGCTCCCGCCGCCGCCGATCCCCGGGGCGCGCTGAGCGCGCGGCCGTCGAGGTCGGGAACGACGAAGGCCCGCGATCGCTCGCGGGCTTCTGTCTTGTTGGTGCGCACGGCAGGACTTGAACCTGCACGCCTTACGGCACTACCACCTCAAAGTAGCGCGTCTGCCAATTCCGCCACGTGCGCAAACTGTCGTGGGTGGAGCTCGTCACCCGTCGTGCTAGATGGTCGGGGCGGTGAGAATTGAACTCACGACCTCCTGGACCCGAACCAGGCGCGCTACCAGGCTACGCTACGCCCCGTACCAAAAGCGGGCGGAAGATGGGAAACAGCCCCCGTGAATGCAAAGGGTTTTTTATCCCGGTGCGGCATTTCTGTCCCTACCGCCTGCCGCTCCCCGGTGCCGACAGGGCGACGCCCGGTCCCGTGACCCGCCCTCACTCCGGTCGCCGCAGCGTGAAGGTCCCCGAATCGAGCCGGCTCTCGTAGGTCGAGGACAGGTCCTTCGCGTCGCCGCGGCCGCGGGTGACGATCAGGAAACCGAGGATGCGCTTGCGTCCCTCGAACATGAACGCGTCGCCTTCCCGCGTCCCCTTCAACCGTGTGGTGAAGCTCCCCTTGTGGTTTCCCCAGGTTGCATGGAAACGGGCCCGATAGCTGTCGGCACCCGACAGGGTGACGATCGCGCGAAGCGCGCCGCCGTGCGTGTTGTTCGTGTTCTGCCAGGTGCCGGCCCACGTGCCGGCCATCCCGGAAGCGGCAGGAGGTAGCGCGCGGGCGCGGGCCCATTCCTTGTCGAACGACTTGCAGCCGGCGAGCGCGAGCATCAACAAGAACGCGGCGACGCAACGGACGATGGACTTCATGGCCGTAGCGTGGCGGAACCGCGCCGGTGACGGAAGCCTGCACCGGGCGCAGGCCAGGCCCGTTCATACGCCGGACAACTCGATGAGCATCTCCGACGGAGGGTTCGGCAACTCCGCGACGAAGATCCCGTTGTCCGCGTCGAACGTGCCGCCGAAGGGTCTCCCGTCGACCTTCAACCGCGCCGGCGGACGCACGCCCCAGACGACCAGGCGCCACGTCGTGACCGCGCTGGCCGCGCCTCCCGTCTCCGGACCGAATCGGAGCTCCAGCTTCCGTTTCATCGTCCGGCTGGTGATGGTGCGCCGCGAGAACCCGCCCTGCTCGTGGTCCCGGCTCACACCGTCGTCCTCGTACCAGTCCAGGCTGCCGCTGCCGCCCGGCCACACGTTGAGGACCACCGTGCTGAGCGGCTTCTTCCCGACATGTTGCCGCGGCTCGGCCATCGGGATCACCGCGCCGGCGCGGACATAGAGCGGGATGGAATCGAGCGGCGCGTCGGCGAGGATGTGGTCGCCGCCTTGGAACTTCTCACCCGTCCAGAAATCGATCCACAGGTCGTTCGGCAGGTACACGCTCCGGGCGACGGCGCCCTGGCGGAGGATCGGCGCGACGAGCAGGTCGCGGCCGAGCAGGAACTGGTCGCCGCACGCGACCGCGACCGGATCGTTCGGGTGGTGCCAGAACAACGGGCGCATGATCGGCGCCCCGGTGGCGCCGGCTTCCGCGGCCAATCCGTACAGGTACGGTAGCAGCTGGTAGCGCAGCCCGAGATACCGCCGGCAGATGTCCTCGACCTCCGGCCCGAAGGCCCACGGCTCGTGGTCGGTCGTCCCGATGTTCGTGTGTCCCCGGAAGAACGGGGTGAACGCGGCGAACTGGAACCACCGCGCGAACAGCTCCGGCGTGGCGTTGCCGAGGAATCCACCCACGTCGCTCCCGCAGAACGGCACGCCGCTCAAGGACAGGTTCAGCAGCATCTGCACCGCGTCGTCGAGATGGCCCCAGTGCGACGAGTTGTCGCCGGTCCAGACCAGCGCATGACGCTGCACGCCCGCGTATCCGGCCCGCGTGATCACGAACGGCCGCTTGTCCGGCGCGTGCCGCAGCGCACCGTCGCGCGACGCTCGGGCCATCTCCGACCCGTAGAGATTGTGGACCTCTGCGTGCGTCCTCGGCCCGTGGTCGGTCCGGTGGATCGTGTCCGGCGCCAGCGTCTTGTCGGGACGCGCGA
Source organism: Verrucomicrobiota bacterium (assembly GCA_031384285.1). Classification (GTDB taxonomy): domain Bacteria; phylum Verrucomicrobiota; class Verrucomicrobiia; order Limisphaerales; family UBA9464; genus CAIVQB01. The sequence goes on along the minus strand of JANNAJ010000080.1, from coordinate 14,176 downwards.
AGTTCGCCGGCTCGTCCATGTCGTTCCAGAACCCGGCGACACCCGCGTCGAGCAACGCCTTCTGCTCGTCGCCCCACCAAGTGCGGGTGGCTTCGCGGAGGAAATCCGGGAACCGCACCACGCCCGGCCACGCTTCGCCGAGCGCGTCTTGCTTTCCGCCGGCTTCCTTCACGAAGGCGTCCGCTTCCACGCCCCGCTGCAACAAGGCCCCGTCCGCCTCGTCCTTCACGCCCGGATCGACGATGGCGACGACCTTGAAGCCCTGCCGCGACAGCTTCGCGGTCATCTCCTCGGGCTTGGGGAACGACGGACCGAAGGTGAACACCCGGTTCCCGTCGAGATGATGGATGTCCAGATGGATCACGTCGCACGGCAGTTCGCGCCGACGGAACTCGCGGGCGATCTCCTCGACCCGGCCGCGCGTCTCGTAGCTATAGCGCGACTGATGGAAACCCAGGGCCCACATCGGCGGCATCGGCATGTGGCCGGTGAGGTCGGCGTACCGGGCGGTCACCTCGGGCACGGTCGGCCCGAGGAACAGGTAAAGGTCGATCTCGCCCGAAGCCGCGGACATCTGCCAACGGTCCTGCCGGGTCTGCCCGAGGTCCCACGTCTGTTTTGCGGGATTGTCCCAGAAGATCCCCGCCGCCCGCCCGTCGCGGAGCGAGAGCGCGAACGGGATGCTCACGTACAGCGATGGAAGGGCAGGGTGGATCGCCGGCGAATGGCCGAGCACATCGATGTTCCAGAACTCGCGCACGAGGCCGCGGCGGTTGAACTGCCCGGTCGCCTCGCCCAGGCCGAAGACCGATTCGCGCTCGACCAGGTCGAGCGCCACTCCAGGACGTCCGTCCACGAAGGCCGTCGCACCCGCTCCGGCTGAGAAAACGAGCAGCCCGTGGCGGTCGCGCAGTTCCCACGCTCCGGTCGCGAGCCGGAAGACCAGCGTGCCCGCCTCGGTCGCGAACGACGCCGTCGACCGGTCCGCGACCATCGCTGTCGCGGTCTCCGGCCGGTCGCGGGCGACCACCGCCCACGAGGGCGTCGCCGGCAACGACCGACCTCGCACCACCCGCATGCGCAGGAGATCCGACGCGATCGCCCAGACCTCGACGACGGATCCGCGCGATGCGAGCCGCAGCGAGCGGGCGTCGTGGCGGAGGACGCGGAATTTCTGCGACGGGGACGGTTTCGGGACGGCAGGACGCTTCATTGGGTGCTCTCAGGTTACCGGGGGAGGTCCGGGAGGCAACGGCGGGTTGGCGGGACGGCCGCCGGCCCGGGGTGTGATCGGGCTTTCCCGGACGGTCGCCTCTGGCATCCTCGCGCCATGAAGTCCTATGAGATCCTGCGCGAGGTGTTCCAGACCACCAGCGCCAAACAGATTGCCGCCGACCTCGATCTCTCGCTCTCGCTCATCTACAAGTGGGCCGAGACGCCCAACGAACAACTCGGGACCGGTGGCCCGAACCCGCTCGACCGCGTCGACCAGATCATCCAATCCACCAAGGACCCTCGGGTCATCCACTGGCTGTGCCAGCGCGCCGGCGGCTTCTTCATCAAGAACCCCAAGACCCACAACGCCCATCCCGACCACCTGATCCCGGCGACCAACGAGATCCTCCAGGAGTTCGCCGACCTCCTGTCGGTCGTCGCCGCTGCCGCCGCGGACAACCACATCGACGCCGCCGAATCGAAGAAGATCCGCAAACGCTGGGAAGAGCTGAAGACGGTGACCGAGAACTTCGTGGCCTGCTGCGAGCAAGGGAACTTCGTCCCCGTCGCGCCGAAGCCGCCCGAGGCGGCTCATTGATCCTCGGTGGAAGCCCGACACAGCGGCAAGCTGGCCTGATCTCTGCCCATCGGGGCCGGCGGTCCGGGATGCGGGACCGTACGTCGCGTGAGGTCCAGGCGGCCTTAGCCCGAACCATGCGACTGGATCCGGGTGGCACGACCAACTTGGCCGTACTCGGCGGCAACTTGCCGCCGAGTTTCGGCACCGGCAACGCCCACACCAAAGAGTGCATTCCCAGCGCACCCAGAGTGGCGGGCGGGGCGCCGGCCACAACGGGCCGGGGGGCTGTTCCACCCAGACCTCTACTGCATCGTTCCGGCCTCAGCGCTTCTGGATCGTCCCGTCCGGGCCTAGTTCGGCGGTGAACGCGAACCGGTCGATCGCGAGACAGATCCTGACATCGGCGGCGAGTTCCGGCAGCGCCAGCAACCGTCGACCGTTGCGCGCGTGGCGGACGGCGGTCATCAGGTCGCCGCCCGCGGTCCGGAAGATATTCCGCGCCACCTGCGCTGCGTCGTCGATCTTCGCTCCTTTCGCCAGGTCCCAGATGCGGTCGGCCAAGGCACCTGCGCCGAGCAGGTCTTCGTAGGACGCCTTGTCGCCGGTCCCGGAGCAGACGAGCACCCACCGTTCCGACGGATCTTTCGCGAGCCGATCCTTGGTGGCCGCGAGGTTGGCGAACGAGGCGACCAGCACGCTCCGGGCATGGGCGCAGGCCTTGAGCGCGCGGGTCCCGTTGGTCGTCGTCATCACGATGCGCCGGCCGGCGACACGCGCCGAGGTGAACTCTCGCGGCGAGTTGCCGAGGTCGAACTCGACGCCGCCGGTCAGACCGCCGTGGATCCGCAGGCCGTCGCGTTCGCCGGCGAGCAGGGCGTCCGGATCCTTAGCCTTCTCGTCCAGCGCCTCCGTGATGCCGGTCACGGGACGGACCGAGGCCGCGCCGTTCGCGAGCGCTTCCAGCATCGTCGAGGTCGCGCGCAGGACATCGAACACGACACAGGTCGTGTCCGACAGGTCACGGCCGGCGAGCGCCGCGTATTCGGCGGGCGTGGAGAGGACATCGAGCGAACGCACGCCACTGATTCAACGCGAATGACGGGATGCGGGAAAGCAGCGAACCGGCGGAAGCAGCGGCACGTGACCTGGCCTGGATCGCCTCCGTGTCGTGAAAAGGCCGAGCGGTACCGGATCTTTGCCCGCTCGGGCCGTTGGCGCTGCCCCGACCTGAGCCCGAAGCGGCGGAGAGGCGGCAGGTCGCCGTCCGGTGTCGTACCCTTGGTCAGAAGCCGGTTTGACACCTCCGGGGACCACCCCTAGCGTGCGCTGGCAATGACTGAAACCGCCCCTGAACCGGTCGCTTTGGACGCCGTCGTCACCGTCACCGAACCGGCCGCCCGACAGATCACGTCGATGCTGGCCGAGGACAAAGAGAACGCCGGCAAGGCTCTCCGCGTCTTCGTCGAGGCCGGCGGTTGTTCCGGGATGCAGTACGGCATGGTCTTCGATGAGACCCGCGACGACGACATCCGGTCGGAGTTCCACGGTGTGGCCGTGGTCATCGACCCCATCAGCGCGAACTACATGCGCGGTGCGGTCATCGATTTCAGCGACGCGCTCACCGGCGGAGGGTTCAAGATCAACAACCCGAACGCACACAGCTCCTGCGGCTGCGGCAAATCGTTCTCGGCGTGAAGGCCGACGCCTCCGATCTTCAAGCCGTCCCGGTCCGGGGCGGCTTTTTTGCTTCTCCGGGACGCGGGACGTGGCGCTCGTTGCATGACGGTCCAAGAGCCGCGCGCGACCGGCATCCCGGGCCCGGCGTCTTTCCGTCATGATCGGCGCGTTGCTGCTTCCGGAGCTGAAGGAACTGATCCGCCAGCGGAACTTCGCCCAGCTCCGCGAGATCCTGTCGGAGTTCCATCCGTCCGACCTCGCCGAGTTGCTCGACGACCTTGAGCCCGCCGACACCGCGGTGCTGCTCCGCATCCTGCCCAAGGAGCTCGCAGCCGAGGTCTTCGAGAACCTGCCTCTCACCAGCCAGGAGGAACTTCTCCACGCGCTCGGCGATGCCGACGTGGCGAAGATCCTCAACGAGCTCGCCGCGGACGACCGGACCGCGCTGTTGGAAGAACTCCCCGCGAAGGCGACCCAGCGGCTGCTCGGACTGCTCTCGCCCGAGGAGCGCAAGATCGCTTCGGACCTTCTCGGCTATCCCAAGGGCTCGGTCGGCCGGCTGATGACCCCCGACTACGTGGCCATCGAGAACGACTGGACCGTGACCGAGGTCTTGGCCCATCTGCGCCGCGTCGGTCGCGATCGCGAGCGCATCACGCTCAACCAGCTCTATGTCGTGGACGGCGCGGGCCGGTTGTTGGATTGGGTCCGTCTCCAGAACGTCGTCACCGCCGATCCTTCGGAGCCCGTCGCGGGCCTGCTCGAAGGCAGCAACCTGGCGCTCGCCGCGACCGATGAACAGGAGGCCGCGGTCATCGCGTTCAGGCGTCACGCGGTCACGATCCTCCCGGTGACCGACACCAAGGGCGTCCTCCTCGGCGTGGTGACCGTCGACGACGTGCTCGATGTCGCCGAGCAGGAGACCACCGAGGACATCCAGAAGCTCGGCGGCATGGAGGCCCTCGACGCGCCCTATCTGTCGATCGGCCTGCTCTCGATGGTGAAGAAGCGGGCCGGCTGGCTCGCCGTGTTGTTCATGGGCGAGCTGCTCACGGCGACGGCCATGGGCCACTTCGAGGGCGAGCTGGAGAAGGCCATCGTGCTCTCCTCGTTCCTGCCGCTGATCATCTCGAGCGGCGGCAACTCCGGATCGCAGGCGACGTCGCTGATCATCCGTTCGCTCGCGGTCGGCGATGTCACGGTCCGCGACTGGTGGCGCGTGCTCCGACGCGAGCTGGTCGCCGGATCGATGCTGGGCGGCGTGCTCGCGCTGCTCGGCTTCAGCCGCATCTGGGCGTGGCAACTGCTCGGCTTCCGCGACTATGGGACCCACCACGGGCTCATCGCGCTCACGGTCGCGAGCAGTCTCGTGGGCGTGATCCTCTTCGGCAGCCTGACCGGTGCGATGCTGCCGTTCCTGCTGCGGGCGGCCCGCTTCGATCCGGCCGTCGCTTCGGCGCCGCTCGTCGCCACGTTGGTCGATGTCACCGGATTGGTGATCTACTTCACCATCGCCTTCCAGCTGCTCAAGGGGACGCTCCTCTAGCACCGCGCGCTCAGCCCACTTCCGCCAGCGCTTGGCGGCAATACCAGATCACGGCGCCGCTCATCGGCGGCTGGAGCGTCCCGAGCTCATCCAGGGCGACCCATCGGATGTCATGATGCTCCGCAGCGGCGAGCGCGAGGTCCCCGCCTTTCACCCTCGCGAGGTAGATCATGCCGATGTGCTCGTGGGTCGGGTTGATGCGGTGGATGTCCAGGAACCGCGGCGCGATGAGCGCGCGCGTGCCCGGTTCGGTGGTCGGCGGGCGTTCGCCGACCAACTCGATGTCGAGGCCGCTCTCCTCCTTGGCTTCGCGCAAGGCCGCTTGTTCCGGGTCCTCGTCGAGCTCGACGTGCCCGCCGAGCGGCAGCCACTTCCCGAGCTTGCGGTGGTGGACCACCAGGACCTTGCCGTCGTGGACGACCAGGATGGCGACGGTGAGATCGATCTTCTCGTGGATGTGGGCCATGGGGAACGATGCGTGATGCGTGATGCGACGGGCAGGAAGGTGCGTGGTGCCGCTCGGTGGTGCAAATCCGCGATCCACCGCTGGCCAGCGGTGCACGGATCGGTAGCGTCCCGCCATGAGATCCCCGGTGTGCGCCTTCGTCCTCGTGGCGGTGATGCTGTCGGCCTGCAAGAAGCCTGCGCCGAAACCCGCGGCCACGAACGACAGCGTGATGTCGGGCAACCCGGCCATGGCGCCGCTCGACTACCTGGCGGCGCAGGCCAAGGCGAAGAAGTTCGCCGAGAAATCCATCACCACTTCGGAGCTGACCTCGGCCATCCAGAAGTTCAACGCGATGGAGGACCGCTATCCCCGCGATCTCGGCGAACTCGTCCAGCAGCACTATCTCCAGGCCCCGCCGGTCGCGCCGCGCGGCATGGCCTTCGCCTACAACCCGCAGACCGGCGAGATCCGCATCGTGCGCATCGAACCGCCCGCGCGGGCCCGGTGACCCGCGGCGCGGCGCCCAAGAGCGCCGTGCCGGTACGCCGTCCTCGACTCCACCATCGGCCTGCGCCAAAACTCGCGGCACATCGTCCGCGGCCCGGAAGCTCCGACACGGACAGCCTCTTCCACCCCGATACTTCCCATGAGCAAGCAAAACGTCGGCATCATCGGTCACGGCTGGGTCGCCAGCGCGCACATCCCCGCCATCAACGCCACCGGCAAGGGCCAGGTCACCGCGATCCACAGCAAACGTCCGCTCGACGAGCGCGAGCTCGCCGCGAAGTACGGCTACCCGATCAAGGCGTACTCCGACCTCGGGGAGATGTTGGCGGACCGGGACCTCGACGTGATCGACATCTGCTCGTTCCCCAAGGAGCATCCGAAGCAGTTCATCGCCGCGGCGAAAGCGGGGAAGCACATCATCATCGAGAAACCGCTCGCGCTGGCGCCGAAGGACCTCGAGGCGATGGCCGAGGCCGTGAGACAGACCCGGGTGAAGACCTGTGTGTGCTTCGAGGTGCGCTGGTCGAGCCAGTTCAAGACCATCAAGGGCGTGCTCGATGCCGGGCTGCTCGGCGAGGTGCACTTCGCCGAGGTCGATTACTATCACGGAGTCGGCCCGTGGTACGGGCAGTTCCGCTGGAGCCACAAGAAGGACGAGGCCGGCTCCAGCCTGCTCAGCGCCGGCTGCCACGCGCTCGACGCGCTGCTCATGTGCATGGGGCCGGACGCCGTCCCGGCCGAGGTCACCGCCTACAGCACGTCGTCCAAGAGCGAGCATTTCGCGCCGTACGATTTCCCGACCACGCAGATCAGCATCGTGAAGTTCAAGGACGGCCGCGTGGGCAAGACGACATCGTGCCTCGATTGCCTCCAGCCCTATTATTTCCACACGCACGTCGTCGGCAGCCACGGCTCGCTGCTCGACGACAAGTTCCACAGCATGAAGCTCGGCGCGTTGAACAAGGCGAAGTGGAGCCAGCTGTCCTGCGGTCTCGTGGATTCCGGCGACGTGAAGGACCATCCGTACGAATCGCAGTTCCACGCCTTCTTCGACGCGGTCGAGGCCGGCAAGGAGATGCCGCTGACGTCGTTCTGGGACGCCTACAAGTCCCACCAGCTCATCTTTGCCGCGGACAAGTCGGCGAAGACGGGCAAGCCGGTGAAGCTGATGGGCTGACTCGACATGGCTCCAACGCTTGCTTTCCAAACCAGCGGCAACCGCCAAACGTTCCGCGCATGAAAGCGATCTCCGCGAAGTCGGTGACCGTGCGGGCCTCGGGCTTCTGGCCCTTCGGTCTCGCCATCGAGCCGACGAGGGAAGGGCTGCTGCTCAAGCCGGCCCGACAGCCCCGCGCGGGTTGGGTCGCGGCGTTCCGGAAGGCCGGTCTCGAAGAAGACGCCGCCCTGCCCTTGCTGCGGAACTCCGCGAACGACTTCGACCGCCATGATTGGGTATGGTGACCGAGCGTTTCGCCGTCCATCTCGTCACGCTGGATCCGACCACCGGCGCGGACACCGGTGCTCCTGCACCGCCAGCCCGCCGACGATGAGGCACCGGGCGGTGGCGGCGCGCCTCTGCGGAGGGAGCGTCCATCGACAGGCACTTCCCGCCGGTCACGGCCTCACCCAGACGCTGCGGAACGTTCGCTGCGCCGACCCCTTCGCCTCGTTGACCTGATGGCTGCCGTCGTCGCTGACGAGCAGGAGCCGCGGCTTCGACGGCGTCCCGAAGAGGGCGATGCCTTCGGGATTGAGTCCCCGGAGACCGTGGTGCTCGACCTGTCTCGGTGCGGCCGCCCCGCCGTCCCAGCGGTAGAGACGGGTGGAACCGCCGCTGCCGCGGCGCCCGGCGAGGATGAAATACTCGCGGCCCGACCATGCGATGTCGCGGATCCCAAGGCCGTCGAGGTCGAGCAACCGCGGCTCGCCGAACCGCGGCGGCTTGCCGGTCACCGCCTCGGACGGGTTCAACAACGGCACCAAGAGCGCCTTGTCCTGCGGGATGGGGCTGCGGAAACCGATCAACAGCCCGCCGTCCGGCATCGCTGCGAGCCCCTCGATGTTCAGTCCGCCTCCGACCTCCGGCGGCAGGCCGGCCGCGTCGGACAACCCGAAGCGCGCCAGTTGCGGCGCCGCGATCATCGCTTCGAGCAAGCTCGTGCAGGGCTGCCCGACCGGCGCGAGCGCGAAGCCGTTCGTGCCCTCGCTCAACCGCGTCGCGATGAGGCGCTGCCGGGTCGGGCGATACCGGCCGTCCTTGTTGCGGCTGTGCGAACCCATCCAGTAGATGACGTCGCCGATCCGCGCGGCGCCCTCGATGTCCCCGTCCGACTGGCGGTCCGCGGGCGCGAGCCACGGCGTCACGTCGAACCGCGCCAACGGTCCGCCCGGGACATCGGCGCGGTAGAGCTTCAGCACGTTGTCGTCGTCGCTCCCGGCGAGGAACAGGTCCTTGCCCACCGGCACCGCCGCCGAGGCGTTGGCCATGCCCGTGTGTACGCGCACGCCATGCTCGGCGCGCGCCATGGCGAGACCGAGCAGCACCAGCGACAAGGTCCCGTAGCGGCAGGCCACCGTGGGAAAAGACATCTCTAGACGGTGCTCTCGTCGGGACGGTCCGTCAAAGCCCGGCATCATCCTTGAAATTACGTGCGTGAACGTCTATCGTCCGGCAAAGCTCCCACCGTCACCGATCGCCAGCCAAAAAGCCGTCATGCCAGAGAAACCGATGAGCCAGGTCCCGTTCGCGCAACGGGACCTCTATGAGAAGGGCGTCGCCGCGCTGCAGAAGAACAACTTCGACTACGCGCTCACCCTGTTCGGCACGGCGCTCCGGGCCGAACCCGGCTTCTACGAGGCGCGCGAGGCGCTGCGGGCCACGCAGCACCGGCGCGCCGGCGGCAAGACGAGCTTCTTCAGGAAGTTCGTCGGCTCCGCCAGCACGCTCACGCGCGGACAGGTCGCGCTCCGGTCGGATCCGCTCGAGGCCATCCAGATCGCCGAGGAGGCGCTGAACGACGATCCCGGCAACAGCGCCGCCCATGAGCTGCTCGCCGCCGCCGCCTTGGCCGCCGGCCTGCCCAGGACCGCCCTGCTCTCGCTCGAGGTCGCCTTCAAGCACAAGCCGACCGACCGGAAGCTCGCCCTCGAGCTCGCCACCGCCCTCGGCCAGACCGGCAACCGCGCCCGCGCCGAGAAGATCCTCCGCGACCTGCTCCAGGCCGATCCCGGCGACCCGGCGTTGAACGAGCACCTCAAGAACCTGCTCGCCAACCGCACGCTCCACGAAGGCTACGGTGCGATCAAGGACGGCCAGGGCAGCTACCGCGACATCATCCGCGACAAGCAGGAGGCCGTCGTCCTGGAACAGGAGAACCGCTCGGTGAAGGACGCCGACGTGGCCGGCAAGCTGATCGACGACTACGAGCGCCGGTTGGCCGCCGAAGGCGACAACCTCAAGCTGATGCGCGACATCGCGGACCTCTGCCGCAAGAGGCAGGATTTCGACCGCGCCATCGGCTACTACGAGCGGATCATCGCCACGAGCGGCATCAACGACCCGGTGATCCTCCAAGCCGTCCGCGACACGCGGCTCTCGCAGTTCGCCCACCAGGAGCAGTCGCTCGATCCCGCCGCGCCCGAACACGGGGCCCGGCTCGCCGAGCTCCGCTCGCAGCGCGCCGCGTGGCAGCTCGACGACGCCCGACGTCGCGCCGACCAGAACCCGACCGACCTCCATCTGCGCTTCGAGCTGGGCGACCTTTATCTGAAGGCCGGCAAGGTCGGCGAAGCCATCGCCGAGCTGCAGAAGGCGCAGAACAACCCGAACAAGCGCATCCCGGCGATGAACCTGCTCGCGCAGGCCTTCGCCAAGCGGGGCATGAACGACCTCGCCGCCCGCAAGTTCCAGGAGGCGCTGAAGGAGAAGCTGGTGTTCGACGACGAGGCCAAGGAGCTGCGCTACCAGCTCGGCGTCGTGCTGGACAAGATCGGCAAACCCGCCGAGGCCATCGAGCAGTTCAAGCTCATCTATGAGCAGGACGTCGGCTACCGCGACGTGATGGCGAAGGTGGACGCATACTATGCGACGAACGGCTGAGGCGGCGCATCGGAGCGGACGGGCCTTCACCCGGACCGAGATCTTGGCGGTGGTCTCGGTCTTGGCGGTGCTGGCTGCGCTCGCCGTTCCGTGGCTGGTCGATGTCCGGAGGAAGTCTCTTCGGATCGGGTGCGTCTCCCGTTTGAAGAACATCGGCCTCAGCTTCCGGATCTTCGCGACCGATCGGACGAACAGGTTTCCGTGGCAGCTCACCGCGGATCTTGGCGGGACGAGCGGATACGCCTCCGACGTGGCGCAGACGTGGCGCCATTTCCTCCCGATCTCGAACGAATTGAGCACCCCCGTGATCCTTCGATGCCCAGCCGACCGTGAGCGGCCGAAAATCGCTTCGTTCAGCGACTTCACCGGCAACCATCAGCTGAGCTATTTCATCGGCTTTGGCGCCTCCGAACTCGCCCCGGATTCCATCATGGCCGGCGACCGCAATCTCTTGCTCGACGGAGCGTCCATCGAAGGCCGGCTGGTTGGCGTCCCTAGCAATGCGGTGGCCGCCTTCGACCACCGGATCCATCGTGATGTCGGCAACATCCTTTTCGGTGATGGGAGCGTCCGACCGGTCACATCATCCGAACTGAACGACGCCGTCCGGCGTGCCGCGAAGGTCTCCACGAACCGCTGGATGGTCCCCTGATCGGCAAGGCTCTCGTCCGTTCCGGAACGGCGGCCCGATAGCCGACATCGCCACGGGAGCCGGCCCCGAGGTCGTCGCTTTGTGGGGAAGCCAAGTCCGGGTCCGCCTCGATCTTGGGCCCGACTGCTCGGTTTCCGGAGGCTGCCGGGAATCCTTTGCCTCTCCCGCCCCGCCTCCTTAGCCTGATTTCCACAACTCATGTGGCGGCTTTTCCGAGAATTCCTCGCGTTCCTGCGCGAGGAGAAGAAGTGGTGGATGCTCCCGCTGGTGCTGATGCTGATGCTGCTCGCGGTGCTGGTGCTCTTCAGCTCCAGCCCGGTGCTGGCTCCGTTCATGTACCCGTTCATGTGACCCTGGGGAATGCGCTCGATCCTCGGCATCTCCGCGTACTATCACGATTCCGCCGCGGCTTTGCTGCGCGACGGCATCATCGTCGCGGCGGCACAGGAGGAGCGCTTCAGCCGGGTCAAGAACGACGAGCGCTTCCCGGCCGAGGCCGTTGCTTTCTGCCTGCGCCAAGGTGGCATCGCTGCGAAGGACCTCGATGCGGTCGTCTTCTACGACAAGCCCGTCGCCAAGTTTGCCCGGATGCTCGAGAGCTATCTCGCCGTCGCACCGGCGGGATTGCGCACGTTCCTCGACGTGCTGCCGTCGTGGTTGGGCGGGAAGCTCGACCTGCGCGGCACCATCCGGGAAGCCATGCCCGGGTTGCCCGACGGATGCCCGGTGCTGTTCACGCAGCACCATCAGGCGCACGCCGCCAGCGCGTTCTTCCCGTCGCCGTTCGATGAGGCGGCGGTGCTGACGGTCGATGGCGTCGGCGAATACGCCACCACGACCATCGGGCATGGGAAGGGCGATGTGCTGGAACCGCTCGTCGAACTAGGGTTCCCGCATTCGCTCGGGCTGCTCTATTCGGCCTTCACCGCGTACTGCGGGTTCCGGGTCAATTCCGGTGAGTACAAGCTCATGGGCCTCGCGCCGTTCGGCGAACCGACCTACGCCGCGGCGATCCGGGAGCATCTGATCGACCTCAAGGCCGACGGTTCGTTCCGGTTGGACATGGATTTCTTCGGCTTCCTGCGCGGCTGGAGCATGACCAACGAGCGGTTCCATCGGCTCTTCGGCGGACCACCGCGGGATCCGGATGCGCCGCTGGAGCAGCGCCACATGGATGTCGCCCGGTCGATCCAGGTCGTCACCGAGGAGGTGATGCTCCGGCTCGCGCGGCATGCGAAGGCGCTGACCGGTCGACGCCATCTCTGCATGGCCGGCGGCGTCGCGCTGAACTGCGTCGCCAACGGTCGGATCCATCGCGAGGACATCTTCGAACGCATCTGGATCCAACCGGCGGCCGGGGATGCGGGCGGGGCGCTCGGGGCGGCGTTGGCCGCGTGGCACCGCACGCCGTCGGGCGGTGCCGACCAACGTCCGCCGCGACGGGCCGAGGCCGCGGATTCGATGCGTGGATCGCTGCTGGGTCCGGAGTGGAGCGACGACGAGATCGAGGCGGTGCTCCGCGGCCACGGCGCGGTGTACGAGAAGCTGGACCGTTCGACGTTGATCGCGCGCACGGCGGCCCTGCTCGCGGACGAGAAAGTGGTCGGTTGGGTGCAAGGGCGGATGGAGTTCGGTCCGCGGGCGCTGGGCAACCGGTCGATCCTGGGCGATGCGCGTTCGCCGAAGATGCAGTCGATGATGAACCTGAAGATCAAGTTCCGGGAATCCTTCCGTCCGTTCGCCCCGGTGGTCCGCCGCGAACGGGTGCAGGACTACTTCGAGCTCGATGCCGATTCGCCGTACATGCTGCTGGTCGCGCCCGTGCGGCCGGAACTCCGCGTCCCGCAGACCGGGACGCTCTCGGGCATCGACCGGTTGGGTCAGATCCGTTCGACCATCCCGGCGGTCACGCATCTGGACCACTCGGCCCGGGTGCAGACCGTGACGCGCGAGCAGAACGGGCCGCTCTACGCCTTGCTGGAGGAGTTCGAGCGGGTGACCGGATGCGGCGTGCTGGTGAACACCTCGTTCAACGTCCGCGGCGAACCGGTCGTCTGCGCGCCTGATGATGCGTACCGTTGCTTCGTCGGCACCGAGATGGACCACTTGGCGATCGGATCGTTCCTCTTGTCGCGGGGCGCGCAACCGCACCCGAACTTGGCGCGACGAGTCGCACCGCGTCCCGATTGAACCATGCGCCCGAAGCTCAAAGAAGATCCGCGAGAATGGCGCCAATTCACCCTGTCGAGCGCGGCGGCGGCGATGCTCTTCACGGGGCTGATGCTGTACCGCGGCAAGGTCGCGCCGTCGACGGCGTCGACGGTCTTCGCCATGCTTGGGGCGGTCGCTTTGGCGGCTTGGTTCCGGCCGGCTTGGTTCCGGTCGTTCTATCGGGTGGGCATGACGATCGGCGCGGCCATCGGGCAAGTGATGGGACGGATCCTGCTCACCCTGTTCTTCTTGCTGGCGCTGACACCGATGGCCTTGGTCTTCCGCGTGCTCGGCAAGGATCTGCTTTCGCTCCGGTGGGACAAGTCCGCGAAGACGTATTGGCGGACCGCGAAACCGTACGGCGACCTCGACCGGTCGTTCTGAAGCCGGTCTTTCTCCCATGCGACGTGCCTTCTTCCTTCGTGTGACCGCGGCGCTCGCGACGGCTTTCGCTGTGGCGGCCGAGGCCGGGCTCCGCGCCGATGCCCCCCGCGTCTGGGAAACGGGTCCGGGCTACCGGAGCGCCCGGTTGACGATCGCGTCCGGCGGGACGAACGGGTTCGCGCGGATCCTCCCGGCGGCGAGCGGGATCACGTTCACCAATCTCCTTCCGGAATCGCGGCATCTCACCAACCAGATCCTCCTCAACGGCGCCGGCGTCGCCGCCGGCGACGTGGACGGCGACGGACGGTGCGACCTGTTCTTCGCCGGGTCGGACGGACGCAGCGCGCTGTTCCGCAACCTCGGCGACTGGAAGTTCAAAGACGTGACCGATGCGGCCGGTGTCGCCTGCGCGGGGCTGACGGCGACGGGATGCGCCTTGGCCGACCTCGACGGCGACGGCGACCTCGACCTGGTCGTGGACACGGTGGGGCAGGGGACACACGTGTTCCTCAACGACGGCAAGGGCCGCTTCGTCCGCGCTCCGTTCGTGCTCAACGAAGGAAAGGGAGGCATGTCGCTCGCGCTCGGCGACCTCGACGGCGATGGCTTTCTCGAATACCGCAGCTCCGCGCGCGGACTCGTTCACCAGGGATGGAAGGACTCGAACGACTCGGTCTTTCACGACGACGGCAACCCCGCGGACTCGCCGATCGCGCTGTGCGAGGTCCAGGGCTACGTCTTCGACGCCAAGCGGCGGATGGCGCGACTCGCGCGCCGGCGAGGCGATACGCTCCTGGCCCATCGACTGGAAGCCGAGGCGCTCACCCTGCAACAGCGCTTCGCGGAGAAGTTCCGGC
>JANNAJ010000053.1:0-2365 GCA_031384285.1 Verrucomicrobiota bacterium | reverse complement strand
GATTTTCGCGATGGGAAATCCGGTGGCCTTGGACGCGAGCGCGGAGCTGCGGCTGACGCGCGGGTTCATCTCGATGATGACCATGCGGCCATTCTCCGGGCTGACGCCGAACTGGATGTTCGAGCCGCCGGTCTCGACGCCCACGGCGCGGATGACGGCGAAACTCTGGTCGCGCATGATCTGAAATTCCTTGTCGGTCAGCGTCTGGATGGGCGCGACGGTGATGCTGTCGCCGGTGTGGACGCCCATGGGATCGAAATTCTCGATGGAGCAGATGATGACGCAGTTGTCGGCCTTGTCGCGCATGACCTCCATCTCGTATTCCTTCCAGCCGAGAAGGGATTCTTCGATGAGGATTTCGTTCACGGGCGAGAGTTCGATGCCGCGCTTGGCGATTTCCTCGAACTCTTCGCGGTTGTAGCCGATGCCGCCGCCCGTGCCGCCGAGCGTGAACGCGGGGCGGATGATGAGGGGCAGGCGACCAATCTTGTCGGCCACGGCGCGGGCCTCGTCCATGTTGTGCGCGACGCCGGAGATGGGAACGTCGAGACCGATCTTGAGCATTAGTTCCTTGAAGGCGAACCGGTCTTCGCCCTTGTGGATCGCCTCCGGCTTGGCGCCGATCATTTCCACGTCGTGTCGTTCGAGCGCGCCGTTCTTGTTCAGGGCCATCGCGGTGTTGAGGGCCGTCTGGCCACCGAGCGTCGGCAGCAGAACCAGTTTTCCGACGGCGCCCATCTTCTTCATCTCCGCCTTCTCGCGGATGATGATCTTCTCCACGCATTCGGGCGTGATGGGCTCGATGTAGGTGCGGTCGGCGAACTCCGGGTCGGTCATGATGGTGGCCGGGTTGGAGTTGATCAGGACGACGCGGTAGCCTTCCTCGCGGAGGGCTTTGCACGCCTGGGTGCCCGAGTAGTCGAACTCGCAGGCCTGCCCGATGATGATGGGTCCGGCCCCGATGATGAGGACGCTGTGGATGTCAGTGCGCTTTGGCATGGTCGAAAATCGACCAGAGTCAAAGGGATGGTCCCGGGGTTGTCAGCAATTTGTTGGCGCGGGAATCCCGCGGCCTCTGGCAGTCGGAAACCGCCCCGACAGCAGCCGGCAATTCAGGCCTTCCGCCGGCGGGCCAGATTGCCTTGTTCCTTGACCACGGCCACGAGTTCCCTGGCCTGCGCTGCGGTCAAGAGCGGGGCCGGCACGTCGGAGGCGACGGCCCAGCCGACATCCGCGACGAACCGGCTCCGGCCGGTCTCGGCCGAGGTGAACTCGCGGACGGTGAACTGAAGGCCGTCGATCCGCGTCTCGTAGCTTTGCTCGAGTTCGCGGGCCGCGCCCTCGTGCGTCACCTGCCGCCAACGCCAGAGGACGGGGTTGTGGTTGCGGACGAGTTCGAGGATGTCGTCGAAGGACAGGACGTCCGGCGGCGCGTCGGCGAACAACGGCTCCCGCGCTTCCGCCCGAAGGTCGTTCAGGCACTGGCCACGTATGAGGCGGAACAACTGGCTGATCTCCACGCCGGATGCCGCACCGATCTCCGTTGCCTGCTGATGCATGGATTCGACGTTGAAACTGAATTCGACGCCGCCGCGTTCCTCCGAACCGGCGGCCACCGGCCACCGGTCGCATCGGCAACGAAGCCGGACCAGCGTTCCGGCGTAGGGACAGTGGGAAATGAATTCGGATCGGAGAATGGTCCGGCCGGCCGTGGCGGCAACATCAAGCACCTCGCAGCTCCATGACAGCTGCTCCAACGCTCCTTGCCGGAGGAAGTGGACCAGCGACCCGGCCAGCTTGGCTCCGGTTTCCATCTTGCACGACGCTACCAGACGGCGGCGGCTTGCGAAACGGCGACGTGGCGTAACACCGGCTTCCTTCCAGACGCCCGCCACCCGACGAAGCGGCCATGGCGTTCCCGGATTGAAGATGGCAGGGTCCGCCGTCGGCGAATGGCTCCCTCCGTCCAGAACCAGCCATTCGCGTGGACGCCATCATGCCGCACCACTCCAACTACACCGCCCATGTCGGTCGTCTGGCTGCTCGATTCCTGCTGGTCGTTTTGGGCTGGCTGGCGCTTCCGGAAACCAAAGCCGCGTCCATCACCAACCCCATCGTCGCCTCCGGGGCCGACCCGTGGATCGTGGTGCGGCCCGACGGTTCGTATCTGTTCACCTCCACCGCTGATCGGCGCGTGGAACTCCGCACCGCGAAAACCCTGGGCGGGCTCGGCGCCGCAAAACCGCACGTCGTCTGGCGTGCGCCGGAGAAGGGACCGAACAGCCGCGACGTCTGGGCGCCGGAGATCCACCCCGTCGGCACCAACCGCTGGGCCATCTACTACACCGCCACCACCGAGGACACC
>JANNAJ010000048.1:0-4807 GCA_031384285.1 Verrucomicrobiota bacterium | reverse complement strand
GCCGGTGGTCGCCGGCGCGGGTTGGATCGTCTTCCTGCTTCCGGGCGTCGTCCTCGGGGTCGCGCTGATCTGGGTCTTCAACCGGCCCGTGCTGGACGGCCTCTACCACTCGACCGGCATCGTGCTGACGTCTTTGGCGGTGCGTCACTTCGCGCCGGCCCGTGCCTTGGTCGGGCAGGCCGCGGCTTCGACCGACACGGAGCTCGCGGACGCCGCGCGGTCGGCAGGGGCCGGGCGTTGGCGCGTGTTCAAGGACGTGCGTTGGCCGCAGATGCGCGGGGGGGTCGCGGCGGCGTGGTACGCCGTCTATCTGCTCTGCCTCTGGGATGTGGAGACCGTGGTGCTCATCCAGCCACCCGGTGGCGAGACGCTCGCGCTGCGGATCTTCAACCTGCTCCACTACGGCCATGCGGCGCAGGTGAACGCCCTTTGCGTGGTCATGCTCGGCCTGGCGGTGGCGCCGTTGGCGGTTTGGTATGTCTGGCGGAAGTTCGACATCCGACGTTCCGCGAGGCCAGGAACTGGGCTGGCTCTTGGAGCGATGGGCCTCGCGTTCGGAGCGTTCTGCGGTTGTTCGCGGGGCACCCCTTCCGACACCACGCCGATCGACTCCCGGCTCTTCTCCGCCGTGCAGGTCATCGGCACGCGAGGCGTGGCGCCCGGGCAGTTCAACAAACCGCGGTCGCTCGTCTGCGACCGGGACGACAACCTTTACGTCGCCGACATCACCGGCCGGATCCAGAAGTTCAGCCCGGACGGACGTTGGTTGCTCCAGTGGCAGATGCCGCAGACCGACCTCGGCAAACCGAAGGGCATGGGTCTCGATCCGGCCGGCAACATCATCGTCGTCGAACCGCACTACATGCGGGTGAACCACTTCACGCCGGAGGGCAAACTGGTGGCCCGATGGGGCGTGAAAGGCACGGAGGCGGGCCGCTTCATCCTGCCGCGCGGGATCGCGGTGAACTCGCGCGGCGAGTTCTATGTGAGCGAATACACCGTCGTGGACCGCGTGCAACGGTTCGGGCCGCTGCTCGGTTCCAAGACCGCGACACCTCCGGACTCCCCGGGCGCGACGCTCCCTCCGCCGGCGTTCTTGCAGGTGTGGGGCGCCCCGGGGTTGGCGGCGGGAGAGTTCAACCGGGCGGAGGGCCTGGGCATCGGTCCGCGCGACGAGGTCTTCGTGGCCGACTCGTGCAACCATCGGATCCAGGTCTTCGATGCGGACGGCAAGTTCTTGCGGACGCACGGCCGGGCGGGGTCAACTGCCGGTGCTCTCAGCTACCCGTACGATATCCGCGTGGATGCCCAAGGACTCCAGTTCGTGTGTGAATTCGGCAACAGCCGTGTGAGCCTTTTCGACCCGCAGGACCGTCTCGTCGAGACCATCGGCGGTCCCGGGGCGGCACCGGGCCGGTTCGCGAACCCGTGGGCCGTCGCGCTCGATTCGAAGGGCAACCTCTACGTCGCCGATTCCCAGAACCACCGGGTGCAGAAGCTGGTGAGGGCAAAGAAGTGATCCGTGACCAGTGACCCGTATCCAGTCGCGAGCCATGAGCCACTCCGCCCAACGCAGATTTTTCCACCCGACGCCACCCCGCGGACCACTGCCCTACTGACCTATCGGCCCCCAGATCCCTGATCACCGCCCCCACCCGTGCGCTTCACCTTCACCCATCCTATCCTGCTCACGCTGCTGCTCCCCGCCATGGCGTGGACGTTGTGGCTGGCCTGGCGGTCGGACGTGTCGCTCACGCCGTGGCGCCGCTGGACGTCGACGGTGATCCGGATGGTCGTCCTGTCCCTGCTCGTCCTCGGCATCGCCGGCGCGCAGTGGAAGAAGCCGATGGAAGGCATGAACACCTTCTTCCTGCTCGACCGGTCGGATTCGATACCGTCGCCGCAGCAGGAACAGGCACGCGATTCCGCCAACAAGTGGGCGAAGGCAAAGAAATCGCAGGACAACGCGGGCTTCCTCGTGTTCGGCACGGACGCCGCGCTCGAGACCACGGTGACGAAGGTCGCCGAGGCGGAGAAGATCCAGGCGGTCGTCGGCGGCGAGCGGACCGACATCGCCGGAGCGATCCGGCTGGGGACCGCGGCGTTCCCCGAGGCCGGGCAGAAGCGGCTCGTGCTCTTCTCCGACGGCAACGAGAACATCGGTGACTCGATCGCCGCGCTGCTCGCCGCGAAGCCTCTCGGCGTGTCGCTCGACGTGGTGCCGCTGGGTGTCGAGCGCACCGGCGACGTGTCGGTCCAGAAGCTGGGCCTGCCCGCGAACATCAAGAAGGGCCAGACGTTCGACGCGAAGATCTTCGCCAACTCGGACAAGGCGCAAGCGGCGAAGGTCCGGCTCTTCCGCAACGACCAGCTGCTCGGCGAACAGAAGGTCCAGCTCGAGGCCGGCAAGAACCTGTTCACCTTCCCGCAGACGCTCAAGGACGCGGGCTTCTACGGCTACAGCGTGCAGGTCGAGGTCGAGGGCGACACGGTCCCGCAGAACAACAAGGCGAGCAGCTTCGTCTCGGTGCGCGGCGACCCGCGGGTGCTCATCGTGTCCTCCGACCCGGCGCAGGACCGAACGCTCGCGGCCGCGCTGGGCAGCGGGAAACTCGAGGTCTCCTTGGTCGGGCCGGACAAGGTCCCCGCGACCCTCGCCGAGATGCAGAGCTACGACGAGATCGTGCTGAGCAACATCGCGGCGGGCGACCTCGGCCGCGACCTGATGCAGCTGTTGCAGAGCGCGGTGCGGGACTTCGGCATCGGCCTCGTCGTGATCGGCGGCGACCAGTCGTTCGCCGCCGGCGGCTACCGGCACACGCCGCTCGAGGAGGCGCTGCCTCTCGACATGGAGCTGAGCTCAAAGAAGGTCCTGCCGAAGGGCGCGCTCGGCCTGGTGATGCACGGCATGGAGTTCGCCAACGGCAACCAGGTCGCCCGCGACATCGGCATCGCCGCGCTCGACGCGCTCGGGCCGCAGGACGAGATGGGCGTGTGGCTCTGGGACGGCGTGGACAAGGCCCTGTTCGACCTCCAGCCGGTGCGCGACAAGGGGAAGCTCGCCTCCGCCATCGCCGGGATGAACCAGGGCGACCTGCCGAGCTTCCAGGGCCTGATGACGATGGCCAACGAGGCGCTCCAGAGATCGACGGCCAACATCAAGCACCTGATCGTGTTCAGCGACGGCGATCCGGGCGCCCCCAGCGACACGCTGATGAAGGACCTCGTCGCGCACAAGGTCACCGTCAGCACGGTCATGATCGGCGGCCACGTCCAGCCGACGACGATGATCAAGATGGCGGAGCTGGGGAACGGCCGCTTCTACGACGTGAAGTCCGCCGCTCAACTCCCGCAGATCTTCATCAAGGAAGCCGCGGTCATCCTCAAGTCGGCCATCATCGAGGACCCGTTCAAGCCGCAGCTCGCCGCGGCGACCGAACTGGTCCGGGGCATCGGCGGAGGCTCCTATCCGCTCCTACGCGGCTACGTCGCCACGACCAGCAAGCCGCGCGCGGAGGTGCCGCTGGTGAGCGACAAGGGCGATCCGGTCCTCGCGCACTGGCAGTTCGGTCTCGGGCGCGCGGTGGCCTTCACCAGCGACGCGCGGCCCAAATGGGCGCAGGACTGGATGGCTTGGGGCCAGTTCCAGCAGTTCTGGTCGCAGACGGCGAACTGGGCCCTGCGCCGCGTGGACACCGCGGATTTCAACACGGAGGTCTCCGTCGAGAACGGTCAGGGCGTGATCTCGGTCGAGGCGCTCGACGCACAAGGGAACTACCGCAACTTCCTCGACCTCCGGACGACGGTGGTCAGCCCGAAAGGCGCGCGCGTGGACGTCGCGCTGGTCCAGACGGGGCCCGGTCGCTACGAGGCGAAGTTCCCGACGAAGGAGGTCGGTGCCTACCTGCTGAACCTCACGGAGACCCGCGGCGGCAAGCTCGTCGGATCGCAGGTCCTCGGCGCCAGCGTGAACTATTCGCCGGAGTTCAACGCCGCCGAGCCGAACCTCAACCTGCTGCGACGCCTGGCCGAGGCCGGGGGAGGCAAGCTGCTCGACATGGCCATGGACAACCCCTTCCTGCTCGGCCGCCTCAAGACCTTCCAGCCGCGCGATCTCTGGGAAGCCATGCTGCGGCTGTTGGTGGTGCTGTTCGTGCTGGACGTCGGTGTCCGCCGCGTGGACCTGGACCGTGAAGAATGGAGCCGCTGGTGGCAGAAGGTCCGCGTCAAACTCGGGCTCGGGGACCGCCGCCGCGCCCCGGCCGCGCAGGATCCGCTCGATGCGCTGCTCGCCCGCCGCGGTCACGTGCGCGGGACCCGGACCGCCGCCGGCACCGGGAGCGCCGCGGGTCCCCTCCCGTCACCGGACCTGTTCAACCCGAAGTCGGCTCCCCTTCCTTCTGACATCCCGTCTACCTTACAAGGAAAGGACGACGGCGCGACCACGGTCGTCGCCGTGGAACCTCCAGCGGAACAAGCCGGCACCGCGAGCCGGTTGCTGGAGGCCAAGAAACGTGCCCAGCGGAAGAGTTGAAAGTCCTCGGGATCCTCCGGAACACGCGGACCGCACAGATGTCACGTTCCCGCTTCCGGCGATAGAGCAAGGACCGCGTACGCAGTCGATGCGGTCGAGGTCCACCGGACGGGGCCGCGCATCGTCCGCCGGTCCGCTCAGCGTTTGGGCGTGAGCTTCAGCACCGATTCCCGCATCTCCTTGCCGGGTTTGAACTTCACCACGGCGCGCGGCGGGATGGGCACATCGTCCTCGGGCGAGTTCGGGTTGCGGCCGATGCGGGCCTTGCGGATC
>JANNAJ010000047.1:0-1976 GCA_031384285.1 Verrucomicrobiota bacterium | reverse complement strand
CACCTACGTTTTCCAGATCTGGCCGAACTCCTGCAGCATGGCCGGGGACACCGGAGCCGGGGACATGATCCGTGAGATCCAGCGCGGCCTGCCGCGCCTCTATTCCCACCTGAGCGTGATGTCCACGCTGGGCATCACGCCGCCGGGCGGCTGCCATTTCCCGCTGGTCGGCTGGGCGGAATTCGCCCGCCTCATCCAACCGCTCGTCGAGCGGGACCACTATGGCCGGAAGCCGACCGGCTCCATCACGCCCCCCGATCTGCGGAGCGCCCGTTTCACCAGCGCCGCGAGGGACGCCATCGCGCTGGTGTTCGACCAGCCCATCGTGTGGAACGACGCGCTCGCCGGTCAGTTCTACCTCGATGGAGCGAAGGGCAAAGTGTCCTCGGGCGTGCTGGAGAAGAACGTGCTCACGCTCACATTGAAGGAGCCGTCCGCCGCGACGAAGATCACCTACCTCAAGGAATCCGCCTGGAGCCAGGACAAGCTGGTCCGCGGCACCAACGGGATCGCCGCGCTCAGCTTCTGCGACGTCCCCATCTCAAGATGAAGACCTTCTCCCGCATCCGGCCGTTCCTGCTGTCGTTGTTCGCGATCCTCGGGTTCTCGGTGGGCGTCGCGCGGGGCGCCGAGCCGTTCATCAAGGACCACGGCCCGCGCGATTACGTCCGCACCTCGAAGGAGCTACCGCATTCGGAGGACGTGCCGTGGAAGCTGGTGTGCGGGATGCCCTACAACTGCCACTTCCAGCCCTCGATCGTCGTGGACGGGCCTGCCGGGCGGACCATCGCCTTCAACTCCAGCAACCCGCTCGTCCTCTATCTCACCAAGACGGAATCGTGCACCACGGAAGCGGGCGAGCACCGCTACGAGGCGAAGGATTGGATCAGCGGCGAAGGGGCGATCTACACCATCCCGGCCGGGGTCGTGGTGAAGTCGGTGCAATATCGCGAGACGGGCTACGACACGGAGTTCGCCGGTTCGTTCCGATGCGACGACAGCGACTACACGACCCTCTGGAACAAGGCGGCGCGCACCGCCTATCTCTGCATGCGGGACCATTTCTATGATTGCCCGGACCGCGAACGCGTCGGCTTCTGGGGCGACGGGACGCCGGAGATGAACCAGTGCTTCTACGTGTTCGACACGAGGGCGCACCGGTTGGCCAAGGAGCTCGTGCTGCGCGAGCTGCAGCCGAAGTTCTATCCCGGCCAGCACCTGGAGTTCCTCAGCGCATCGGGCCTGTGGTTCTACTATCTGCAGACGGGCGACACGGCATCGATGGCCGCCATATACGGGACGACCAAGACGTTCCTTTTCGAGACCTACAAGTTCGGCAACCGGCGCACGTGGTTCGACTGGGGCAAGGAGGTCAAGGACACCGCCGTCATCGAGATCTGCTTCTACTACAGCTGCCTGAAGACGCTGCGTTCCATGGCGGGCGTCACCGGGCACGAAGCGGACCTGCCGCTTATCGACGCGAAGCTGGCCGACATCAAGGGCACCTTCGACAGCCGGTTTTGGCAGGGGGCGTTCTACAAGTCGTCGCAGGTGGAGACGCCCGACGACCACGCGAACGCCATGGCGGTCCATTCCGGCCTGGCGGACCGCACGAAGTGGGACGCGATCTTCGACAACGTTCTGAGCAAGAAGACCTATTCGAGCTGCTTCTTCGACCGCTGGGTCTTCGAGGCGCTGTGCATGATGGGGCGCCAGGAAGCGGCGCTGCTGCGCATGTCGGACCGCTACCGGACGATGATCCCGTGCCGTTTCACCACCCTGTGGGAGCACTACGACCGCTGGTGGGCGTCGCAGATCGATGCGTTCGATGAAGGTTCCTCGCTGAACCACGGCTGGAATCCGCCGGCGATCCTCCTTTCCCAGACCATCGCCGGGATATCGCCGGAAGCGCCGGGTTGGAGCACCTACCATGTCCTCCCGAAGGAGGCGTTCCTGACCTCGATCCAGTGCGTGGT
>JANNAJ010000030.1:0-2167 GCA_031384285.1 Verrucomicrobiota bacterium | reverse complement strand
TTCATCAAGAGCCACAGCCGGGTGAAGGAGGACACGGTGATGGGCGTGGTCTTCACCGGGATGTTCGCGCTGGGGTTGGTGCTGTTCACCAAGGTCGAGACCGACCAACATCTGAACCACATCCTTTTCGGCAGCCTCCTCGGCATCCCGCGCGCACAACTCATCCAGACCGTGGTCATCGGCGGGGTGACGTTGGCGGTGACGCTGGTGAAGAGGAAGGACCTGCTCCTTTTCTGCTTCGACCCCGCCCACGCCCGCAGCATCGGGCTGGACACCACCGTGCTCAACTACCTGCTGCTCTCGCTCGTGGCGCTCACCATCGTCGCGGCGCTCCAGGCGGTGGGCATCCTCCTCGTCGTGGCGATGTTGGTGACGCCCGGCTGTTTCGGCTACCTGCTCACCGACCGCTTCTCGCGGATGATGCTCCTCGCCGCCGGGTCGGCGATCTTGTCGAGTCTCGGCGGCGTCTACGTGAGCTTCTTCATCAACGGATCCACCGGTGCGTGCATCGTGCTGTTCCAGTCCGCGTTCTTCCTCGCCGCGCTCGTCTTCGCCCCGAAGCGCGGATTGCTGGCGGACCGGTTCCGCAAGAAAGGACGCCTGCCGACCGACCCGCCCGAGGGTTGAAGACCCCTACCCCTGTTCACGGCGCGAGCGGCTTCGGCTGAGCGGCTTCCCATTCGGCCTTGGTCACGGCCTTCGAGTGATGGGTGAAGACGTAGACGCCGTGCTTGTTGCCCACCAGGACGTCGGGCAACCCGTCGCCGTTGTGATCACGCGCCATGACCTGGGTACCGGTGCCGCTCAGGTCGTCGATGAGATGCGGCACCCAGTCCACCGTCTTGTCGGCGTTGCGGCGGAGCTGGAACCAATAGAGCACCGGCGAGGCGTTGGGCTCGGGATCCCCGGCCGGGCCGTGGGCCCAGAAGCGCTTGCCGGTGACGATGTCCTTGAGGCCGTCACCGTCCATGTCCACGAGGTCGATCGCGTGCAGCTGGCTGAAGTGGACGCCGTAGCGGTTCTCGCCCGGCTCCTTGTTCATGAAGGTGTGCTCCTTGAACGTGATCTCCCCGCCGGTACGCTGCTGCTGGAACCACGACAGGCCGTAGCCGTGGGCGGACAGGCTGGTGATCACGTCGTTGAGCCCGTCGCCGTCCACGTCGTAGGCGTACATCTGCGCGCCGCCGGTGCCGAACGACCACTTGTGCAGCTGCCACACCGGATCGCCCGCGAGCGACTTCGGCTGTTCCCACCAGCCGTCCTTCTCGAGGATGTCCATCCGGCCGTCGCCGTTGACGTCGCCCACGCCCAGGCCGTGGGTGAACTTGTGGTATTTGTTGTTCGGCGAGATTGGATGCCAGCGGAACGGTGCCGACGGGTTCGCCGGATCGGGCGAGGCGTAGCCGTAGGAACCGTTGGAGGAACAGACTATCTCGGACTTCCCGTCGCCGGTGAGGTCCATGAAGGTCGGAGATTCGTTGTCGGTCACCGCGAGCGCGACGTGCTGTTTCCAGCGGGTCACCCCGGCGACGCCTTTGCCCGGGTTCTCGAACCACCAGGAGTTCTCGCCCGGGAAGCCGAGGACCAGGATGTCCGCCCAGCCATCGCCATTGAAATCGTGGGAGAAGGCGATGAAGTTGGCAGAGTATTCGTTCTCGTTGCCGAGCGCGCCCTTGAAGCCGGGGAAGGTGACGTCCTGCCCGTTCTTCTTGCTCTTGGACACCTTGTCCGCGGCCATGAACTCGTGGCGCACGGTGAACGCCGGCCCCTCGTACCAGAACGGTCCGGCGGCGACGTCCTGCTTGCCGTCGTGGTTGAAGTCGCCGAAGGCCGCGCCCTCGCTCCAGAACTGGTCGGTGAGCTGCTGCTTGGCGAACGTGTGCAGCATGGGCTTGGGCGCTGCGGAGGCGATGGAGCCCAAGGCGAGGCCGGCGACAGCGGCCGACGCGAGACGGGACGTGAGGGGATGCATGGAGGAAGTGTTCGTTGCGCCCCGTCCGACGGGTCAAGCGGCGATTCCGTTCAAGGGGCGTGCGGGGCGCGGATCGGTTTCTTGCACGACCTCGTGCAGGCCCCGTCGGGCCCCGGCGGAAACCCCGTGCCCCACCAACGACCCAAAAACCAGGTAAAAACAACGATAACCCGGCAAGCGGGCGGCGGGCCGCCC
>JANNAJ010000746.1:0-4672 GCA_031384285.1 Verrucomicrobiota bacterium | reverse complement strand
GGTGTCGCGGCCCGTCGTCACGGTGTATTGATCGCGCCGACCTGGGATGGATCCACCCAGCGGCAGACGGACTCGGACGACGCGTTGCTGTGGGCCTCGGACGGCGGTTTTTACAGCGTGCTGCCGTGCGTCTCGCCGGCAGACGGCTCGGACGGCGTGCGCGCGGAAAGGTCCAAAGGGCGCGGGATTCGACGAGCCTCTGCCGGCAAGATGCCGGCAGCACGTTCCGCCGATCCATATCGACTCTTGGTGGATACCGGCGGAACTCGGCTCCACGTCGTGGGCGGCTTGCCCGGCAAGCCGAGCGGGTTGCGGGGGCGACCCGCCAACGGTCCGACCAGAGATCACCCCGACTGGGTACCAGCCATTGGCCGGGGGGCGAGGAGCACGGCGAGGGCGTCCGGCCATCGCGTCCCGCCTATTTCGAGATCCCGCGCTCGCTGCCGCGGATGAACGCGACCAGATGGGCCATCTCCGGCGATGGCGGGAGCTCCGCCTCGATCCTCACGAGCGCGTTCGAGATCGTCAGCCCTTCGCGGAACAGGACCTTGTAGGCCTGGACCAGCGCCTTGACGACCTCGGGAGCGAACCCGTTCCGCTCGAGGCCGACCTTGTTGATGAAGCGCGTCTCGGCGGGATTGCCGTCGCCCATCATGAACGGCGGGATGTCCTGCACGACCTTGGCGCAGCCGCCGATCATCGAGAACTTGCCGATGCGGCAGAACTGATGGACCGCCGCCAACCCGCCGATGATCGCGTGGTCCTCGACCGTCACGTGCCCGGCGAGCGTGGCGACGTTCGACATGATGATGTGGCTGCCGAGTTGGACGTCGTGGGCGAGGTGGACGTAGGCGAGGAAGTGGTTGTGCGAGCCGACGCGGGTGGCGTCGCCGTCCTGGGTGGCGCTGTGGACGGTGACGTGCTCGCGGAAGACGTTGTCGTCGCCGATCTCGGTGCGGGTGACGCCGCCCTTCCACTTCAGGTCCTGCGTCTTCAGGCCGATGCAGGCGAAGGGGAACAGCTCGTTCTCCGCGCCCAAGGTCGTGCGGCCGTCGACGACCACATGGGAATGGAGCCGGCAACGCGGCCCGAGCACGACGTGCTCGCCGACGACGCAGTACGGCCCGACCTGGCAACCTTCGCCGAGCTGGGCGGAGGGGTGGACGACGGCGGAGGGGTGGATCGCGGTGGGCATCGTCAGCGGTTGAAGAACATGCAGGTGACGACCGCTTCGCTCACGACCTCGCCGTCCACGAGGCAGGTGCCCTTGGCCCGGCCGATCTTGCCGCGCGATTTCGTCAGCTCGACCTCGATGATGAGCGAATCGCCGGGATGCACCGGTTTGCGCCATTTCACGTCCTCGGCGGACATGAAATAGGCCAGCTTCCCGGCGTTCTCGGCCTGGCGCATCATGAGGATGCCGGCGACCTGGGCGATCGCCTCGAGCTGCAGCACGCCGGGCATGATCGGATGGCCGGGGAAATGGCCGGCGAAGTAAGGCTCGCCGATGCTGACCAGCTTGAGGGCGGTGATCTTGTTGCCGTCGATCTTGAGGACGCGGTCGACCATCAGGAACGGCGGCCGGTGCGGCAGGAGCCTCATCACCTCGTTGACGTCGAGGGTCGCACCGTCGCGGACGGAGCCTTCTGCGGGTTCGGGGGTCGTGGTCACGGTGGCGGCGTTCGCGGGGCGGCGTTCGGCGGGTTTATCGGAGGATTTCTCGGCAGCAGGAGCAGGAGGAGGCGAGAAGGTGCGGGCCTGTTCCAACGGCTTCTGCATCTGCGCCACGATGGCCTTGGCCAGCTCGGTGTTGGCGTGGTGGCTCGGTTTCACGGCGACGACATGGCCGTGGACCGGCCGTCCGACCAGCGAGAGGTCGCCGACGATGTCGAGGATCTTGTGCCGCACGAACTCCTCCGAATAGCGCAGCGGCTCGTTGGTGAGCACGGCGTCCTCGCGGATGACGATGGCGTTCTCCAGGCTGCCGCCCTTGATCAGGCCGTTGCGGATGAGGAACTCGATCTCCTCGTAGAAGCAGAACGTGCGGGCATGGCTCAGCTCCTTCTCCCACGACTCGGGCGTGACCTCGAGCGAGTGGAACTGGGTGAAGCGGCCGCCCTTGTCCGCGCTGGTGCAGGTGACCTTGAAGCCGTTGTGCGGAAAGATCGCCATCTGCGTCTCGCCGAGGGTGAGCTCGATCGGCGCGGTCACCTTGTAGGGCGCGACCGGGTCCGGCTGCGCGACGAGGCCCGCCTCGCGGATCATCCGGGCGAACTCGCGGGCGCTGCCGTCGGCGATGGGCGGCTCGTTCGCGTCGATCTCGATGACGGCGTTGTGGACACCGGCGCCCGCGAACGCGGAGAGGACGTGTTCGACGGTGTGGATCTTCACCCCGCCCTTGCTCAGCGTGGTGGAGCGCTGGGTATCGGTGACGAACTCGGCGCGGGCCTCGATCTCCGGCCTGCCGTCGAGGTCGGTCCTGCGGAAGCGCAGACCGCTGTCGGGCGGCGCGGGCAGGAAACCCATGCTCACCCGGTTGCCTGAATGCAGGCCGATGCCGGCATAGGACACAGGTTGGCGGAGCGTTTGTTGCGACGGCACCCGCGTCTTGTAACGGATCCGCGGAGGGCGAGGCAACCATCGGCTCATTCCAGGATGCGATCCGAAGTGGCGGACGAGGCAGCCGGGGCAGAGTCGCGTTTGCTCTGATGAGAACACGGGCCGGAGAGAGAATCTGGAAAGCAGGAAAGCAGGAACGGAGCCGGCAAAGCTCCGGTTTTCCTGCTTTCCAGATCCATCTGTTCCAAAGAGCAGATGGCGCTCTGCTGCATCGCAGGCCCGGCGGAACAGCAGCCCGACTCCGCAAAAACTTTCCGCCACTTCAGATCGCACCCCTCATTCCGTCCGCCGGACGCGGCCGGGATCCGGTGACCGGCCGCTGAAGGGCACCTTTCCGAGGCAGCGTCCGTTCGCCGACCGGCACGTGCCCGTCCGCCTTGATCGGGGGATTTGCCGCGCACGACCCGCTGCGCCGACAACTTTCCCGTGCCTTGAAACTGCGTTTGGCTCTAAATCGGCGCTTCGCAAATCGTATGAGTTCAATCGTCCAAGCGTGGCCGGGCATCATCCGGCACTATGCCCAGTTCCTGCCGGTCGACGCGTCGACGCCGGTCGTCACCTTGCTGGAGGGCAACACGCCCCTGATCCCGGTGCCCAACTTCGTCGCGGCCATCGGCGGCAAGTTCGACCTCTACCTGAAGTACGAGGCGCTCAACCCCACCTGCTCGTTCAAGGACCGCGGCATGACCATGGCCGTCACCAAGGCCAAGGAACGCGGCGCCAAGGTCGTCGTCTGCGCCAGCACCGGCAACACCAGCGCCAGCGCCGCCGCCTACGCCGCGCGGGCCGGGTTGCGCTGCGTCGTGCTCCTGCCCAAGGGCAAGATCGCCCTCGGCAAGATGGCCCAGGCGCTGATGTACGGCGCCACGACCATCGCCATCGACGGCAACTTCGACGACGCGTTGCGGATCGTCCGCGAGCTCGGCGAGACCGGCCTGGTCGAGGTGGTGAACAGCATCAACCCCGTCCGCATCGAGGGCCAGAAGACGGCGGCGTTCGAGATCTGCGACGTGCTCGGCGACGCGCCGGACTTCCATTTCTTGCCGGTCGGCAACGCGGGCAACATCACGGCCTACTGGAAGGGCTTCCGCGAGTACCACGCCGCGGGCCGCTGCGACACGCTGCCGCGCATGATGGGCTGGCAGGCCGCCGGCGCCGCCCCGATCGTGCTCGGGCATCCGGTCGAGCATCCGGAGACGGTGGCCACGGCCATCCGCATCGGGAACCCGGCGAGCTGGGAAGGCGCGACCCAGGCGGCGAAGGATTCGTCGGGCTCCATCCGCAGCGTCACCGACGAGGAGATCCTCCACGCCTACAAGCTGCTGGCCCGCACCGAGGGCGTGATGGTCGAGCCCGCGTGCGCGGCACCGTTGGCCGGGCTGATCCAGTGCGTCCGGGCCGGCGAGATCCCGGCCGGCAGCCTGATCACCGCCACGATGACAGGCCACGGCCTCAAGGATCCGGACACGGCCATCCGGGTCGCCGGCACCGAACCGATCAGCGTGCCGACCGACCGCGCGGCGGTGATGGCCGCGATGGGGTTGTGACCGGGCGGTGACAAGAAGGCGGCCGTGGCCGGGACGGTCGCGACCGGCGACACCCGGGCATCGGTGCGGACGCCGACCACCACCGGAACGGCGCAGGGCCGCGCTGAAGCATTTGTCCGACCGGACGGCCGGACGATGCTCCGCAGGCTGCCTCTGCTCAGCCGGAACGATGCAGTAGAGGTCTGGGTGGAACAGGCCACCGGCCTGTTTTGGCGGGCGACTCGCCCGCCGCTCTGGGTGCGCCTGGGATGCACTCTTCGGTGTGCGCGCTGCCGGTGCCGAAACTCGGCGGCAAGTTGCCGCCGAGAACGGCCAAGTTGGCCGTGCCACCCGGATCCAATCGCATGGTCCCGGCTCAGAGCCTGTTTGAAAAGGCCGGCCGGACCAGTAGGACAGGCTTCCAGCCTGTCTGCCTGCGGGCTTCCAGCCCGTGGCACCGCCTGTCTGGCGTGGGGCTGGAAGCCCCGGAACAGACAGGCCAGAGGCACTGTCCTACTTTCCAGACA
>JANNAJ010000574.1:0-1563 GCA_031384285.1 Verrucomicrobiota bacterium | reverse complement strand
CCGAGTTGATGCTGCTCGACGACGTGGAGTACAGGGCGCGGCTCGCGGACGTGGACGGGCAGATCGGCGTGGCCCGCGTCGCCGTGAAGCGCGCCGCGGCCGATCTCAAGCGCGCAGAGGACCTCGTCGCCAACAAGGTCGAGATGCAGAAGATGCTCGACGACGCCCGGCTGCAGCTCGAGTCCGCGGAGGCCCAGGTGAAACAGATCCAAGGTTCCCGCCGGCTGCTCGAGACGTATCTCGACTGGTGCGTGATCAAGTCGCCGGTGGACGGCGTGGTGCTCGACAAGCTGGTCGACCCCAACGAGCTCGTCTCGCCGCAGACCTTCGGCGGCACGCGCGGGCCGAGCACCTCGCTCATCGCCGTGGCCGACCCGAACGACCTCCAGGTCGAGATCGACCTCAACGAATCCGACCTCGCCAAGGTCGCGCTCGGCCAGAAGTGCAAGGTCAGCCCGGAGGCGTACCCGGACAAGGTCTACGACGGCGTGGTCGCCGAACGCGCCCCCGAGGCCAGCCGCCAGAAGGGGACGCTCCAAGTGAAGGTGCAGATCAAGAACCCGGACAAGTTCCTGACGCCCGAGCTGAGCGCGAAGGTGGATTTCTTGGCGCAGTGAGGCAGGCTCTCCGGGCTTCCCCGGACCCGGCTGCCGCCGGTCAGAGCTTCAGGCCGGCGAAGGCGTTGTTGAAGCTGCTGCTGGTCTCGATGCGTCCGCCCAAGGCTTGGCGCAGGTAGATCACCGCGCTCTCCATGTCGGTCACCGATTTCGGGAGCGTGGTGCCGGCCGCGTTGGCGTGGCCGCCGCCCTGCAGCTTGGCGGCGATGGCGAGGGCCTCGCCGTTCTGGCTGCGGAAACTGGCGACGATGGTGCGGTTGGATTTGAGGAAGAGCGTGACCAGCACCTTGTAGTGCGTGGCTTTGCGCTCCAGCAGCTGGTGGACGATGAGGTTCGTGTTGCCCACGGTCGTCTTCACCACGCCGACGTCGTGGTTGATCTCTTCCAGGTGGGCGCGGCTCCAGTCGTAGCCGATGGGATCCTCGACCCGGCGCTTGGTGGTCATCACCTCGAGCAGCGGATGGTCGAGCAGACGTTCCGCCTTGCCCTCGATGATGGCGTGGAGGTTCCAGAAGCCGTAGGTCTTCACCAGGCTCGAGTAGTCGTTGGCGAGGTCGAAATCCGGGTCGTGCTGGAGCCAGAGGTCGCCCACGTTGGTGAGATGCACCAACCGGTCGAGCTCGGGCGAGCTGATCCCCTGCTCGCGGCAGAGATCGTAGCAGAGCAGCGCGGCCGATTTGTGGAGGTCATGGACGAGCTTGGCGTGGCGCGCCGGCGTCGTGGTCGTGTGGTGGTCGACGACGAGCCACTGCGGCTTGTCCAGGCGCGGCTCAAAGCTGAAGTCGGTGGCCCAGGCGACGCGTTCCTGGAGATTGCGGTTCTTCCAACCCTGGTAGTTCCACGCCTGCAACGGCGTGTTCTCGGCGTAGAGGGCGCGGGCAAGCCGCTGGAGGAGCAGGCCGGCGACGAGGCCGTCGAGGTCGCTCTCATGCGTCAGGATGACCTC
>JANNAJ010000242.1:0-10370 GCA_031384285.1 Verrucomicrobiota bacterium | reverse complement strand
CCGCCGGTTCGACCCGGTCTCCAAGAAGGAGACGGTCATCGAGGCCAACGTCACGAACATCATCGAGAAGGGCGACCGGAACGCCGACATCGAGCTCAAGGACGGCGACCGAATCGAGGTCCCCGCCAGGTCCATCATCTTCTGACCATGAAGGCCCCTTATTCATCCTACAGCACCCCGCTGCCCGGCTATGGCACGTCGTTGATCGACCGGATCAACGTCTACCTGCACTTCCGGAGATACCTCAAGGTGGTCACGGAGAGATGGCTCCTCCTGGTGATCTTCACGGTCATCGGCACCGCGGTCGGCGTCTGGATGGCGGTCACGAAGCCCGACCAATTCCGTGCGACCTCGGTCCTCGCGACCCCCCAGAAGATCTCGCTCGGCAGCCAGAATTCCGCGGAGATCCGCGAGATCGGCGCCGACAACACTCTGGCGTTGATGCTGGCCGAGCCGGTGCTGCAGCGCACCTTGGCCAAGCTGCAGGAGGGCCGGGACAACACCAACAAGCTGGTGCGCCCGGGCGTGGGCGCGAACGCCGCGCAAGGCGGGATGTTCGTGATGACCGTGACCAGCACGAACTTCGAGTACGCGCAGAAGTTCGCGGCGGTGTGGGCACAGGAGTTCGTGGATTTCAAGAAGCAGCAGCGCAAGCAGCTCATCGGGAACACCGAGGCCCAGAACACCCAGACCCTGCTCACGTTCGAGAAGAAGCTCGAGCAGGCCCAATTGGCCTTGGACGACTTCCAGAAGAAGAACAACGTCGCAAGCTTCGAGGACGCGGGCGGGTCCGCCCAGCGCAACCTCGACCGCAACACGGCCGACCAGCAAGCGCTCCAGAACGAGCTCAATATCATCGAGACCTCGAGCGCCGAGCAGTTGGCCAGCGGCGGCACCGCCGGTCTCCCGAGCGCGGCCACGGGCAAGGACCGGTCCGTGAAGAACGGGAAGAGCGATGGCGACGACGAATCCTCGTCGACGCTGCTGGACCGGTTCAGCCCGGGCTCCCGGTACCCGGAGATCTCGAAGGAGATCCGCGCCCGTGAGCGCAAACTGAAGGAATGGTCCGCGAAGCTGAAGGACCGGCATCCTTACATCCTCGAGACCCGGAGCCAGATCGCGACGCTCAACGGGCAGCTCGAGGACGACCTCTTCATCGTCGAGAAGAACCGCCAAGCCTACATCCAACGGCTGCGCCAGCGGCTCTCGGGGTACCCGAGGATCATCGAGGCGCTCCGCGACGAGGTCTTCTCCATGACCTCGATGCGGTCCGAGTACCAGCGGCTCAAGGATGACGAGAAGCGCATGCAGGACCAGGTCGCCGAACTCCGGAGCCGTGCCACCTCCATGGACCGCATCGGGGCCGACGACGAGCAGTTCAACATCATCCAGCAAGGCGGAGGCGACCCGAAGGCGGTCGGACCCAACCGACCCTCCATCGTCGGCACCGCCGCAGCCACCGGCCTGATGGTCGCCGCTCTCATCATCTTCATCCTCCACCGCCTCGATGACCGCCTCGAGAGCCCGGAGGACATCGAGGCCAAGCTGGAGGAGCCGATCCTCGGGCAGCTCCCGGAGGTCGACAAAAAGCATTACACGGAGGGCTACCTGCTGCTCACGCGGATGAAGGCGCACACCATGTTCGCCGAATCGCTCCGCGGCGTCCGTTCCTCCCTGCTGCTCAGCCCCGAGGGCAGCAGCAAACGCATGCTGGCGGTCACCAGCGCAGTCCCCGGCGACGGCAAGACGACCTTCACCGCCAACTTCGCCATCACGCTCGCGAACTCCGGGAACAAGACGCTCCTCATCGACGCCGATCTCCGCCGGGGCAACGTCCACGGCTATTTCGAGCAACCGCTCGAAGGCGGCCTCTCCGAGGTCCTCGAGGGCAAGCTGTCCATCCGCGAGGCCACCCGCGAGACCGGGATCAAGAACCTGTACTTCATGCGCGCCGGCGAACGGCCCGCGAACCCCAGCGAGCTCCTCATCGGGCCCGCGACCAAGGAGCTCGTGAAAGAGCTCCGGAGCGAGTTCGATTACGTGGTCTTCGACTGCCCGCCTCTCACCGCCATCGACGACACCTTCTCGATCGCGGCCTTCCTCGACGGTCTCTTCTTCGTCGTGCGCGCCGGCAAGACGTCCATCCGCTTCGCCAAGATGGGCATCAACACAATCCATCAGCGCGGTGCGCCGATGCTCGGCATCATCGTCAACGGCGTCCCCATCGACAACCCTTACTACTACTACACGACGTACTACTACGCGTCGTACTACCACCGTCCGCTCACGCCGGATGCCAGCGTCTATCCGGACAAGAAGGACGGACGCGCCCCCGCAACGGTGCCGGGCGCCGTCAACACCGCACGTGGCACGGATCCGGTCGGGCAGAAGACCGGCTCCGGCTCGGACAAGGTCTGAAGTCCGCCTACGGTCCTCATGCCGATATGCGCTGCTTTGGCAGCTGCGCATCGGAGGCCTCGGCGTGTCGTCACCACGCCGAGGCGCCTGACCGGGTGACGGCCGGTGGAAGCGGCGGTCGTTCCCGATCTCCGTCACGCCTTCGGTCGGGGCGCCGGTCCCGGCCCTACGCCTTCACTGGCCCGGTTTCGGGCCGCTCGCAGGGCTCGCGCTCAATTGGGTGGTCCCGTCGAAAAGATACTGCGTGCCCGAGACGAGCGTGAACCCGGCCGCCGCCACCGCGATCCACCATTGGCCTTGCTCCGGCCATCTCAAAAGGGTCCAGATCACCAGGACCATCTGGAGCACCGTCGCGATTTTGCCCGTCATCCGCGGACGCACCCCGACCTTGCCGACGGTGAACTGGACCACCCCGAGGCCCAGCACGACGAGCGCGTCGCGCGAGATCACCACGAAGTTGAACCATCGCGGCAGCGTGCCGAGGTAGCTCTTGTCCAGGCTCAGCAGGATCAGCGCCGACACCAGCAGCAGCTTGTCCGCGAGCGGGTCCAGCACCGCGCCGAGCTCCGATCGCTGCTGGTAGCGTCGCGCGACATATCCGTCCACGCCGTCGAGCACCGCCACCATCGCGAAGCACATCAGGGCCGACCAACGCAGCCAATCGGCGCCCTCCTCCCGGTGCCGGAGCAGCAGATAGATGAACCCCGGGATCATCAGGATCCGTCCCACGGTGATCTTGTTCGCCGTCGTCATCCTCGGAGAGGAGACGGACGACGCGGTCCGCAGGACACGAAAATCTTTGCCCGGGCCCATCCTATGCGGGATCGCCCGCCCTCGACGCGCGCAAGGCCGCCATCATCGCCTGCTGTGAGGTGAGGTATTTGAAGGTCGGCCGGTCGAAGCGGTTGAGATGCTGCCGCACCTCGGTGCCCGCCCCCGTCGCCAACGCGATGAACACGGTGCCGACCGGCTTCGCATCGGACCCGCCGCCCGGTCCGGCGATGCCCGTGACCGCCAACGCAAGATCCGCACCGGCCGCGCGCCGTGCGCCCTCGGCCATCTCCCGCGCGACCGCCTCGCTCACCGCGCCGTGGGCCGCGAGGGTCTCTGTTCGCACGCCCAAGGCCGACCTCTTCGCCGCGTCGGAATAGGTCACGTGGCCCGCCAGCAGCACCGCGGACGCTCCCGGTACGTCGGTGATCCGGTCGGCGATGTGGCCGCCGGTACAAGATTCCGCCAGCGCCAAGGTCAGCCCGCGGGCGGTTAGCTCGCGGACCAACACGGTCGCCAGCGTGTCGTCCTGCTCGCCGAAGATGTTCTCGCCGACGAGCGAGCGCGTGACCGCTTCCGCCGCCGCCACGGTCGCCACCGCGTCGTCTCCGCGCGCGACGAACCGGACATCGACCTCGCCGACCCGTGCGCAGAACCCGAGGTCCATGCCCGCGTCGGTGAACGGCTTCAACGGGCCGGAGATGCGCTCCTCCATGTTGGATTCGCCGATGCCGGTCGTCTTGAGCGTGCGGCAGACGAAGGCTTCTTCGAGCGGGAACCTTCGGTGGACGAGCGGCAGGACCTGTCCGGTGAACATCGGCCGGAGCTCGCGCGGTGGCCCGGGGAGCATCACCAGAACCGAGGGTTCGGCATCCGCGCGGAACGGGTTCGGCGAGACCTCCAGCACGAGGCCCGGCGCGGTGCCATGGGCGTTCATCAGGACGGTCGCGCCCTCCGGGACCCACGATTCGACATCCGTGCGCACCGGGACCGGCCGGCCGCGGCTCGCGAAGAAGCGTCCGATATGTCCGCGGACCGCTTCGTCCCGCAGGAGTCTTCGTCCGAGCAGCTGGGCGATGAGCTCGCGGGTGACATCGTCACAGGTCGGGCCGAGCCCGCCGGTGGTGATGACGAGGTCGGCCCGGCCCAAGGCTTCGCGGACCGCCTGCTGGATGTCGTGGCCGCCATCCGGCACGGCGACCTGGCGGGCCACTGGACGACCGGTGTCGGCGAGCTGCCGGCAGATCCATTGTTGATGGGTGTTCAGCACGCGTCCGAGCAGCAGCTCGGAGCCGGTGTTGACGAGCTCGATGGTCACGCGCGGACGGTAGACCGGAAGTCGGGGATGAGCGAGTAAGCCAGTGAGCCAGTAGGTCAGCACTTGAGACTCGAGCCGCGATCGATCCTCCGGTCACCGACCTACTGGCTTACTCGCTTACTGGCTTACTCTCCCCTTCGCGGCCCGGAACAACCGGAGCCGTCCATAGTCGACCCTTCCGCCGAGCAACGTGTGCGCGCCGGAGAGCGTCCCCCAGCCGGCCTGCTCGAACGCGGCCTCGATCTCCCGTCGCTCGGCGTCGGTGAACAACCGGGCGACGTCCAACGCTTCACCGGCCTCGAGCGCGCTGCCGAGGTGGCCGTAGATGGTCCCCGGCGTCAGGTCGCGCGCGCCGGCGATCTCCTCCGCGGTGGCACCGTCGCGGAAACGGCGGAGCGTCTCGCGGACGGTGTCGTTCATCAGCTCGCCGCGCGTCTTCTTCGTGGCGACGGGCATCGGCGCGGTGAAGGAATCGTCGGCGAAGATCTGCCGCGGGTTCGTGCGCAGATGCGCGACGATCTCCTCGAGGAACGCGTCGCCGTAGGACCGCAGCTTCGTCTCGCCCACGCCGGACACGCGACGGAACTCCTCGGGACGGACTGGATATTGCCGCGCCATGTACCGGAGCGAGGTGTCTCCGAAGATGATGTACGACGGCACGCCCTGCTCGTCTGCTATCCGCTTGCGGAGCTGGCGCAGCTTCTCGAAGAGCAGCTCGTCGCATGCGATGTCGCCGACCCGGTCTGCGCGCGGCCTCGGCGCCTCCATCGGCCTCGTCAGCGTGATCTTCCGCCGGTCCTTCAGCGCGGCGAAACCCTCCGCGGTCACCTCGATGGTCGGGAACTGCCCGGTGCTCTGGCGAAGGAACCCCAGCCGCATCAGCTCCCGGGCGATCGCGCCCCATTCGTTGCGCGGATGCTCGTGGCCGATGCCGTAGGTCGTGAGCTGGTCGTGGCCCCACTGGCGGATCTTCTCCGTGTCGCCGCCGAGGATGACGGCGACGACGTGGTTGAGGCCGACGCCGAAACCGCTCTTCTGCCGGATGCGGTAGACGCAGCTCAGCAGCTTCTGCGCGGCCTGGGTGCCGTCCCATGTGGCGCGCGGGCTCAGGCAGTTGTCGCATGCTCCGCAGGCCGGGTCCGGGAACTCCTCCCCGAAGTAGTCGAGCAGCGCCGCGCGCCGGCACTCCGAGATCTCGGCGTAGTGGACCATCTGCTGGAGCTGCTCGCGGGCCCGGGCGCGCTCAAGCTCGTCGGGCTTCTCGTCGATGAAAACGTTCTGCTTGGCCACGTCGCCGGGGCTGAACAGCAGCAGGCATTCGCCCGGCAACCCGTCGCGGCCCGCGCGGCCGGTCTCCTGGTAGTAGCCTTCCAGGTTCTTCGGCAGGTCGTGGTGGATCACGAACCGCACGTTCGGTTTGTTGATGCCCATTCCGAACGCGATGGTCGCGCATATGACGCGGACCTCGTCGCGGAGGAAGGCCTCCTGGTTCCGCGAACGCACGGCCGGATCGAGACCGGCATGGTACGGCGCGGCCTTCACGCCGTCCTCGACCAGCTTCGACGCGAGCGATTCGGTCCCGGCCCGGCTGGAGCAGTAGATGATCCCGCCGTCCTTCGGGCGCGCACGGAGGAAATCGAGCACCTGGCGGTAGCCGGAGGACTTGGGAAGGACGCGGTAGGTGAGGTTCGGCCGGTTGAAGCTGGCGACGAAGACCGCCGGCTCCTGCAACTGGAGCTGGGCGACGATGTCCTCGCGCACGCGGCCGGTCGCGGTGGCGGTGAGCGCCATGAACGGCACGCCTTCCGGCAGACGGCCGCGCAGCTCGCGGAGCTGGCGATATTCGGGACGGAAGTCGTGGCCCCATTCGCTGATGCAGTGGGCCTCGTCGACCGCGACGCAGGCGACGCCCCAGCGGCGCAGATCATCCACGAGCGTGCCGACCATCAGGCGTTCCGGCGCGAGGTAGAGCAGACGATAGCTGCCGTTGTTGAGCCCGCGCCAGCGGGTGCTGCGCTCGGCGTCGGTGAGAGAAGAGTTGAGGAAGGTGGCCGCGACGCCGTTCGCCGAGAGCGCGTCGACCTGGTCCTTCATCAGCGCGATCAACGGCGAGATCACGACGGTGAGGCCGGGCCGCACGAGCGCGGGGAGCTGGAAGCACAGCGACTTGCCGCCGCCGGTCGGCAGGAGCGCGAAGACGTCCTTGCCCGCGAGCGACGCTCGCATGATGCCTTCCTGCAACGGCCGGAAGCTCCCGTAGCCGAAGACATCCTTCAGCGGCGTGAGCAGATCGGCCTCGGCGGGTGGCACAGCGGACATGGCAGGAAGATTGGTGCCCCGCGGAAGCGGCTCCGCCAAAACAAAAATCCGCGGGTCCGACGGACCCAGGTCAGCGAGCCGCTCAGCGCGGCCGGCCGGCCTCAGAGCTTCGAATCCGGATGCTTCCGGTCCATCTGCTTCACGCGGATGTCCACGTCGTCCGTCGGGAGCGGCCCGACGGTATACTGTCCGGTGTCCCCGAGGTCGCGCTGGAGCCGCTTCAGCCTCGCCTTGAGTCCGGCGACCAGCGGCTGAGCCGCCGGCGAGGAGTAGATGTTCCGCATCTCGTCCGGGTCGGCGACGAGGTCGTAGAGCTCCCATTGGTCCTGCTTCCAATAGTGGATGAGCTTGTGCGTGCCGGTGCGGATCCCGTAGTGCGCCGCCGTGTGGTGGTGTCCCGGGTCGTGGTAGTAGCGGTAGTAGATCTCCTCCCGCCAGCCCACGGGAGTCCCGCCGGCGAAAAGCGGCGCCAAGCTCCGGCCCTGCATATCGGCGGGCAAGGGGACGCCGGCGAGTTCGAGGAACGTCGGGGCGAAATCGCAGTTGATCGCGAGCGCGTCGCTGACGGCCCCGGGCTTGATGTGCCCGGGCCAGCGGGCGAGGAACGGCATCCGCGACGACGGCTCGTACATGAACCGCTTGTCGTAGAGACCATGGTCGCCAAGGAAGAACCCTTGGTCGCTGGTGTAGATGACGAGCGTGTCCTCGCGCAGGCCGTTGGCATCGAGCCAATCCATCAACCGGCCGACGCTGTCGTCCACGCTCTGCACGCAGGCGAGATAATCCTGCATGTAGCGTTGGTACTTCCACCGGTCGAGTTCGTCGCCACGGAGGACCTTCTTGCGGCCATCGACGACGATCTCGACCTCGACCGGCACCTCGCCCACCCACCGCTGGCGCTCCGCGTCGGTGAGCCCGGCGGGCGGGACGAGCTTCAGGTCGTGGCGCGTGAGGTCGCGGAAGACCGATTGGCGCTGCTCGCGCAAGGCATCGGCGCGGCCGACGTGATCGTCGCGCAAGGTCGCCGGCTCGGGGATCATGCGACCGGCGAACTCGCGGCGATAACGGTCGTTCGGGGTCCACTCGCGGTGCGGCGCCTTGTGGTGGCACATCAGGAAGAACGGCTTGTCCTTCGGCCGGTTCTTGAGCAGGTCGATGGCGAGGTCGGTGATGACCTCGGTGGCGTAGCCTTTGTAGATACGATGGCCGTCGCGGTCGTAGAGGACGGGATCGATGTACCGGCCCTGGCCGGGCAGGATGTTCCAGTGGTCGAAACCTTGCGGCTCGGAGCCGAGGTGCCATTTGCCGAGCATCGCCGTGTGATAGCCGGCCTGCTGGAGCCGGTGGGCGACGGTGACCGACGCCGGATCGAGGTGGTTGAAGACAGGGACGCCGTTCTTGTGGCTGTACTGACCGGTGAGGATGGTGGCCCGGCTGGGAGTGCAGATGGAGTTCACCGCGTAGCAGCGGCCGAGACGCAGGCCCTGTGCGGCGAGGCGGTCCATGTTCGGCGTCGTGTTGACCGTGCTGCCGTACGCGCTGATGGCGTGGGCCGCGTGGTCGTCCGTCATGATGAACAGGATGTTCGGTCGCTTGGCCGCGGCTTCGGCCGAAAGGACCAGCGCGAGCAGGACGCCGACACGGAGCAAGACGCGGAGGAACATGGGCCAGTGCTTAACGCGTCCGCCTCCCGCAGGCCAGAGCCGAGTGACCGTGGGACGGACGCGATGCACGTCGCATCATCGAAGCCGAGACGAGGACCAAGACCGGGAGAGCGGATGATGCCCGCAAGGTCCACGCCCCTCTATTCACCGGCCTTTGCCCGGACCCACGCCTCGTTGAAGCGGGCGTGGCGGATGGTCTTCAGCTCGCCGGATCCGCCGGACTTGAGGAAGCAGCTGTAGGTCGCGTGCAACGAACCGTCGCGCGCCTGGATCAGGCTCGGATAACTGAAGGACCCGCCACCCCGTTCGACGAGCTCGAGGTGACGCTTCACCGGCCAGGTCCGGCCTTCGTCATCGCTCAACAGGACGGCGAGCGAGTGCCGACCTTCCTCGGTTTCGTTGCCGATGAAGGCCCAGGTGCCGTCGCGGAGCACCACCGCTTCGACGCCCGAACCGGGGTTCGGCAACATGCTGTCCACGACCGGCGACCACGTCTCGCCGCGGTCGCGCGATTCCGCGACCAGCGCGCGCTTCGGCGGAGGACCGTTGTCGCGCATGAAGGCGACGAGCGTGCCGTCACGGCGGACCACGATGCTCGGTTGGATGTTCCCGCCACCGATGAGCGGCGCGCTGGTCTTCCAGGTGGCGCCTTCGTCGTCCGAGATGGCGACGAGCGAGAATGAGAACCCGTCGTGGTAGAGCGGCAGAAGCCATCGCTTGCCGATCACCGTCGGATGCGCCCGCGGCATCCAACCGAGCCGGCAGTAAAGTTCGTCGCGCGAGTGTCCGCGCATCGCTTCGAGGAATTCCGCCACTTCACGCCGGGTCCGCTCATCCCAATCGGACGCCGCCACAGCCGCCTCGAACCGGGGGATGGCAGCGGCCACCGCGGCGGTGAAATCCACCCCTGGCGTGACGTGGATGACGCCTTCGCGCACCCATCTCGGCCCGCCCTCGCCCTGCCAATCGGCGCTGACGTGGAACTTGAGCAGCGCGCTCTCCCACGTGTGGGCGAGGATGGTCGGATGGAACAGCCACAGCCTCCGGCGCGCGTCCACGAAGATCGACGGGTTGCAATCCGGATACCCGGACGTGTCGGTGACGGTGAAGCGCCCGCTCCACTTCGTCGCGCCGCGTCGCAGCCGCGCGCCTTCGATGCGGACGTCGTCCGCCTTGCGTTCGCCGGATCCATGGAACCACGTGACGAACAGATCGCCCCGCGGCGTCTCGATGAGGCACGAAGCGTGGTTGTGCCAAGACTCCGGCGGGAAGACGTCCTCCGAAGCGTGGAAAGGTTTCTCCGCGCGCAAGCCACCGGCCAAAAGCAGCAGCACCGGCCAAAGGAGGAGAGAACGGAGGGTCATCGGTCATCCGTGTACCAAGACCGGACCGGAAGGCGCGAGTCCTTGTGGAGTTCCCGGGCCGCCAGGCCCGCGAGGTTTGCCGAACAAAGCACGCAAGCCGACCAGCAAGAGGCCGATGAGCCCCCCGGACAGCAGGCCGGTTAGGACCATCATGGGCCGGTTCGGCCCGACCGGATGCGGGTCGCCTCCGCCCGATTGGATAATGTTCAACTGCTCGTCATCGGCCCCGATACGGTCCAAAGAAGTGGCCCGGCTCCTGAGTTCGGCGACCTGGTCCAGCATGCGTTTCTCGTCATCCTTGAGCCGCTGGTACTCGGACCTCAGCGAAGTCATCGAAAAGATCTCTTCGCCGAGTTCCCTGACCTGCTTCGCGCGGCGATCCGCCTTCCGTCGGATCGAGGCCACCTTGGCCACACGTTCCTCGTCGGTCAGCTCCAAGAACGACTTCACGTCCGCTCGGCGCAGCAGGTCAGGGAACTCGGCGAAGAGATCTTTTCGATGACTTCGCTGAGGTCC
>JANNAJ010000509.1:0-4706 GCA_031384285.1 Verrucomicrobiota bacterium | reverse complement strand
CTCCTGTCCAAGACATGAGAGCCGATTTTTTCCGCCGATCCTCCGCCGCGCTTGCCCTCGCAGCGGTCCTTGCCCTTGCCGTGTCCGTCCGGGCCGACGAGCCGGACGCGGCGCCCGGCGCGCCGCTCGACATCCGCCGCGACGCCACCGTGGCCGCCGTCGAGCGGGTGATGCCCAGCGTCGTCAACATCGCCTCGCGCACCTGGGTGAGCGCGGAGACACCGTACGAGCGCCGGTTGCGCGAGTTCTACGGCTACCGCAAGGAACCGGAGGCGCGGTACAGCCGCGGTTCGGGCGTGGTCATCAGCGAGGACGGCTACGTGCTCACCAACGTCCACGTCGTGCAGGGAGCGGGCGACGTGTGGGTGAAGTTCAACGACGACGCCGAGGAGATCGAGGCCGAGCGGATCGCGCTGAACGAGGACAAGGACATCGCCCTGCTGAAGCTGAAGCCGAAGACGCCGCACAAGTTCCGCGCGGTGAAGTTCGCCAAGGACGACGACCTGCTGCTCGGCGAGACGGTCATCGCCCTGGGCAACCCCTTCAACCTCGGCGGATCCGTGTCCAAGGGCATCCTCAGCTCGAAATCGCGCCGGGCCCCGGAACCGGGCGCGACCGGCGAACGGCTCGACATCGCCGATTGGCTGCAGACCGACGCGGCGATCAACCCCGGCAACTCCGGTGGCCCGCTCGTCAACCTCCGCGGCGAGCTCATCGGCCTCAACGTCGCCGTGCTCCGTCCCGACATCGGCGCGCAGGGCATAGGCTTCGCCATCCCGATCAAGCGCGTGAACCAGGCCTTGGCCGAGACGCTCACCGGCGAATCGGTCGGCCGCTTCTGGTTCGGAGCGCGGCTCAAGCCCGGCCTGCGTCCGCTCACGGTGCAGAGCGTCCAGCCCGGCAGCCCCGCGGCGAACGCGGGCCTGCGCGCCGAGGACGCCATCCTGAGCGTCGACGGGAGACCGCCGGGCAGCGTGATCGACTTCAACCGGGCCTTGGCCGCCGCCGGCGACAGCCACGAGGTGAAGCTCTCCGTCCGGCGCGGCGGC
This sequence comes from Verrucomicrobiota bacterium, assembly GCA_031384285.1. Lineage (GTDB taxonomy): Bacteria > Verrucomicrobiota > Verrucomicrobiia > Limisphaerales > UBA9464 > CAIVQB01. The sequence continues at coordinate 3,657 of JANNAJ010000509.1, read as the reverse complement.
GAGACGCGGGGCCTCGCGCTCCAGCTCGTCGATGAACGCGCCTTCTTCACCAGCGACCTGGTCCGCCGCCGTCTGGGGCTCACGTTGCGTCCCGCCCAGGGCGGGTTCCAGATCGAATCGGTGGACCGCAACGGTCCCGCCGCGGCGGCGAAGCTCCAACCTGGACACCTCGTCACCTCGATCGACGGCCAGCGGACCGACGACCTGGTGGCGGTGGCGAAACTGGTCCACTCGAAGGCCCGCGGCGAAGAGGTCGAGCTCGGGGTGGTGGTGCTCGAACGGGTGGGGTTCGCGTGGCGCCGCTACGCCGGCGACGTGACGCTCAAGACGCGCTGAGCCGAAGAGGGCAAGCTTCCGGGCCGCGGGATCGCCGTCCGGCCAAGCAGGCCGGAGGCCTGCTCTCCTACGTCCACTTCCGGAGCTCAGGCCGACGGCACCGTGAGCAACCGGGGCTGCCGTTCGCGCAGCGGCAACCAGAGGCGGAAGGTCGTGCCTTTGCCGACGCGGCTCTCCAGCTCCACGCGGCCGCCATGGGCGCGGAGGATGCGCTGGACGATCATCAGGCCGAGCCCGGTGCCTTTCTGCTTGGTGGTGTAGAACGGCTCGAAGATGCGGTTCAGCTCGTCGGCCGGGATGCCGCTGCCGCTGTCGGCGACGCTGATCCACACGTCGTCCGGCGTGGCCCCGGTGGCCAAGCTGACCGAGCCGCCCTTCGCCGTGGCCTGCATGGCGTTCTTCAGCAGGTTGAGCAGCACCTGCTTCATCTGCGCCGGATCGATCCGCGCCTGCGGCAGGTCGCGGGCGAGGCGCTCCTTGACGACGAGCTTGCGGTTGTCGAGCTCGGGCTGGAGCAGCGCGAGCGCGTCGCGGACGACGTCGTTGAGCGAGGCCTGCTGGAACCGAGGCGGCGTGGGCCGCATCGCCGAGAGGAACTCGGTGATGATGTAGTCGAGCCGGGTGATCTCGCCGCGCGCGACGCCGAGGAACTCGTCCAGCTTGTCGGCCCGCGCCGCGACCTCGCCCGGGTCCTCGGTCGCGGCACGCCGGAGCTTCTTCAGCTCGCGCTCCATCAGCTGGAGATGGATGTGGAGCGCGTTCAACGGGTTGCCCAGCTCATGCGCGACGCTCGCCGCGAGCAGCGTGAGGGCGTGGACGCGCTCGGTCTCGACCGCTTCGGACGTCTGCTGCCGCGCCTCGGTGGCGTCGTGCAGGATCAACGCCACGCCGCTGCTGCCCGAGGCCTGCCCGTCGAGCGGGGCGGCATAGAGCCTCAGGAAACGCGGCTGCGGATAGGTGACCTCGAACTCGTGCCGCACCACGCCCTCGCCACCGCGGCGATCGAGCTTGGCAAGATGGTCCCAGTCGAGCTGCGGCAGGTAGCGCGTGATCGGCTGGCCTTCGACGTCCTCCGGCCGCAGCCCGAGCAGGCGGGTGACCGGCTGGTTGAGATAGACGATCTTCCCGGACTCGTCGACGACCAGGACGCCGTCCTCGATGGTGTTGAAGAGCGTCTCGAGGAAGGTCCGCTCCTGGGCGAGCCGCTGGACGACGGTCTGGAGCCCCTGAGCGTCGAGCCGGCCGATGCGGCCGAGGACCTTGTCGAGGAAGCTGGATTTGGTCCCGGGTTTCATCGGAGGACGGGATCGGGCGCGCGGCGGACCGCGTTCTGGGAGGCGGAGGTCACAGCCACTTCTTGCGCTTGAAGTAATACACGGTGACGGCGGTGCTGACCGCCGTGAGCCCGAAAGCGTAGAGGTAGCCGTGCTTCCACTTCAGCTCGGGCATGCTCTCGAAGTTCATGCCGTACCAGGTGCCCACGATCATCAGCGGCGTGGTCACGACCGTGAACAGGGTGAGGATCTTGACCACCTCGCCCTGCTGCATCGCCGCCATGTTCAGGTAGATCTGCAGGATGCCCGACAGCGAATCCATGTAGCTCTGGGCCAGCTCGCCGATGTGGAAGAGGCCGTCGTACACGTTGCGGTAGTAGGGGACCAGATGGGGCCGGATGAGCTTGAACTCGCCCCGGGCGAACCGGAGGAACACCTCGCGCTGAGGCCCGATGATCTGGCGGAGGTGCAGCACCTCCTTCTTCACCCGCTGGATCTTCTGGAGCGTCGCGGGCGTGGCGGCGTTCAGCACCTCGTCCTCCAGCTCGGCGATCTCGAGGCTGAGCTCCTCGAGCGCCGGTTTGTAGTTCTCGACCAGCGAATCGAGCAGCGCATGGGCGACCTTGTCCGGTGCGCGGGCGACGTGGACGGTGCTCTTGAGACAGAGCTCCTCCGTGTGGGTGATGCTGCGCAACGGGACGCTGTGGTAGGTCACCAGGAAGTTCTTCCCCAGGAAGAAATCCAGCTCGCTCGTCGCGAACAGGCCGTCCTTGCGGTTGTAGTCCACCGCGTGGATCACCATGAACAGGTAGGGCGAGAACTTGTCGTCCTCCTTCGGCTCGTAGCTCTCCACCTTGGGCGATTGGCTCTCGGCGATGCAGTCCTCGACGCTCAGCGGATGGAAGTGGAAGACGCCCTCGAGGATCTGGCGGGTCTCCGCGGGCGAGGCCGCCTCCAGGTCGACCCAGAGGAACAGGTTCGTGTCGGCCAGCAGCGTCGGCATCAGGAACAGGTCGATGTCCTGCGTGTGGAGCCGGCCCTGGTTGGTGAAGGCGAAGGATCGGATCATGCCGTGGCCGACACGCTAGGCAGCGTTGCCGGAAGTGCGAAGCGCGAAGTGCGACGTCCGGAAGCTCGGGGCGTCCGCCATCCTGGGGTCGGCAGCCTCCGCGTCCCGGAAGCGGATCGTCGCCATAGGTCCTTTGAAGGCGGTCTTCACCCCAAGTCAGGCACCGACCCTCATCCGTCAACCGTTCGACAAGAGATACGGAGGCGAGAATTGCCAGCAAGCGGTCCGTGCCGGTTCAATCCGCCAGCGACACGACGACGGATGAGTTTTTTCACGCACTCTCCCAACTTCATGGACCCAGTTTCGAAACGGCTGCTAGGACGGGCATTCGTGCTCTGGGTCTCCGTTTGGAGCTGGCTGATGACGACCACCGCCGCCGAGACCCTCCAACTCACGGGGTCCAACGTTCCGGCCATCCAAGTGCGATCAACGAACACCGCCGTCCGACGTGTCCTCTTCATCGGCAACAGCCTCACCTACTGGCAGCAGGGGATCTATCTTCACCTCGAACGTCTCGCGGCCTCCGGTGGGACGCCGATGCCGATCCACGCCGATAAATGCGTGAAAGGCGGGGCGACGCTGAAAACGCATTGGGAACGCCCGGAACCGAGGGCGATGATAGCGCAGGGCGGCTGGACCGAGGTCGTCGTCCAAGAGGACCTGCCGGAGATCAACGTCTCCTATTTCCGAGAGCATGCCCGCAATTTCGTGGGCGAGATCCGCAATGCGAAGGCGCGACCGGTCCTGCTCATGGCCTGGCCCTACGCGCGGCTGGATTGGATCGGGACCGAAGCGATCGCGGAAGAACACCGGAAGCTGGCGAAAGAACTGGGCATCGACGTCGCACCGGTGGCCCTGGCGTGGCGGACCAGCCTACAGCAACGTCCGGACCTCGACCTGTTCGCCGCCGACCGGGAACACCCGAGCCTCCTCGGCACCTATCTGGCCACGAGCGTGGTTTACGCGACCATCTCCGGA